>JAYWIE010000101.1:0-17500 GCA_043789155.1 Rubricoccaceae bacterium
GGGCGCTGTTCATGCCCTACGAGCTGCCCGCGATCCTCGGCGCGGACGTCGCCCGGGCGGGCCTGCGCGAGCTCGCCCTCGGCGAGACGCTCGCCGCGACCACGGCCGGCGTCGCGTCGGACCGCCTGCGGGTGACGGCGCTCGAGTCGGCGCACTACATGCGCTCGCAGCTGCTCCGCGACTCGGACTGGGCCAGCATGGCGCACTCGATCGAGCTCCGCGTCCCGCTCGTCGACTGGGCGCTGCTCGGGCGCGTCGCGCCGCTCGTCGCCGCCCGGCCCGGCCTCGTCGGCAAGGCGGCGATGGCGCGCGCGGCGCGGCCGGCGCTCCCGCCGGCGATCACGGACCGCGCCAAGACCGGCTTCACGACGCCCGTCCGCGAGTGGCTGCTGGCGAGCGAGGGCGCGGCCGCCGACGACCGCGGCCTGCGCGGCTGGGCCCGCCACGTCCTTGCCCGCTACCAGGCGTCCACGACGCAGGCCCCCGTCCTGGCATGACGGCGCTCGCGATCCTGACGGACACGTACGGCGGCCGCGGCGGCATCGCCCAGGTCAACCGCGATCTCGTAGACGCGCTCGTCGCCTACCCGGGCGTGGACCGCGTCCGCGTGCTCCCGCGCGTCCCGACCGAGGGCGGTGCCGTCCCGGCCGGCGTCAGCGTGGCGTGGGAGGCGGCCGGCGGCGCGCGGGCGTTCCTGACGGCGCTCGGTCGCGAGACGGTCTCGGGCGGCTACGGCGTCGTCGTGTGCGGGCACCTCCACCTGGCCCCGTTCGCGGCCGTGGCCGCGGCGCGCGCCGGCGTCCCGCTGGTCGTCGTCGCGCACGGCGTCGAGGCGTGGGGGCCGCCGCACTGGCCGGCGACGCAGGGCCGGCTCGCGACGGCCGCCGCCGGCGCGGCCCTCCGCCGCGCCGCCCGCGTCGTGTCGGTGAGCGCGCTCACGCGCGACCGGCTGGTCGCCCGCTTCGGCGTCGACCCGGGCCGCGTCGCGGTCGTCCCCAACGCGGTCGACCTGGCCGCGTTCGGCCCCGGCCCGCCACGCGCGGACCTCGCGGCCCGGTACGGGCTCGCGGGCCGCACCGTGCTGATGACGCTCGCGCGCCTGTCGCCTCACGAGCGCTACAAGGGCGTCGACGAGACGCTCGCCGTGCTGCCGGCACTCGCCGAGACGGTCCCGGACGTGGCCTACCTCGTCTGCGGCGGCGGCGACGACCGCGCGCGCCTCGAGGCCGAGGCGCGGCGCCTCGGCGTGGCGGACCGCGTCGTCTTCGCCGGCTACGTGCCCGAAGACGAGAAGGCCGACCACTACCGCCTCGCCGACGCCTTCGTGATGCCGGGCCGGGGCGAGGGCTTCGGCATCGTCTACCTCGAGGCGCTCGCCTGCGGCGTCCCCGTCGTGGCGTCGTCCGCCGACGCGAGCCGCGAGGCCGTGCTCGGCGGCGCGCTCGGCGTCGTCGTGGACCCGGACGATCAAGACGCGGTCCGGGAAGGAATCCTGGACGCGCTCGCCCGCCCGAAGGGCGTCCCGGCCGGGCTGGACCACTTCTCGCAGGCGCGGTTCGCGGGCCGGTGGCACGCCATCCTGGACGAACTCCTGGTTCGATCTGCGCGCCGGGACATCGGTGTCCCGCTCCGCTCCGTTCGGCCCGATGCCTGAGACCGACGTCGCGGTCGCCCCGTCCCCCTGCCCACTCCCATGCGCGAGATTCTCCACCAGCTGTCCGCCCTCTTTAGCCGCCGCGAGAAGCGCAACGCCGTCGTCCTGTTCGTGCTGATGCTCGTCGGGTCGGTGTTCGAGGTCGTCGGCGTCGGCGCGATCCCGGCGTTCATCAGCGTCATCAGCATGCCCGAGCGGCTGCTCGATATCGCCCGCGTGCGGCAGGTGTACGACGCGCTCGGGCTGACGAACCCGCGCCAGATGGTGCTCTACGCAGCCATCGGCCTCATCGCGTTTTTTATCCTCAAGAACCTGTACCTCGTCGCGGTCGAGTACGCCCGGATCCGGTACAGCGCCGCGCGGCAGGTGCTCGTCGCGAACCGGCTCTTCCGGGCGTACCTGCACTCGCCGTACAGCTTCCACCTGCAGCGCAACACGGCCGAGCTGCTGCGCAACACGTCGTCCGAGGCCGGCAACATCACCGGCGGCGTGCTGCTGCCCCTCATGAGCATCCTGATGGAGAGCATGACGCTGGTGCTCATCTTCGTGCTCCTGGTCTCGGTCGAGCCCGTCGTCACGCTCATCGCGTTCACCGTTCTGGGCGGCGTCGTCTACGCGTTCTACCGCACGACGCGGGCCACCGTCGACCGGTACGCGGCCCAGGAGCAGGAGCACCGCAGCCTCACGACGCAGGCCGTCAACCAGGGCCTCGGCGGGTTCAAGGACACGCGCGTGCTCGGCCGCGAGGCGTTCTTCCTCGACGCGTTCGCGCGGTCGTCGTGGTTCAACGCCAAGGCGTCGCGCTACCGGACGATGATCGGGGCGCTGCCGCGTCTCTTCCTCGAGACGGTCGCCGTGGCGGGCCTGCTCGGCGTGAGCGTGCTCCTGATGGCCCAGAACCGACCGCTCGACACGGTCGTGCCGAGCCTCGCGCTGCTCGCGGTGGCGCTCGTGCGCATGATGCCGGCGTTCCAGAAGATCGCGGCCAACGTCTCGGCCATCCAGTGGGGCCGGCGCTCGCTCGCGGTCGTCCACGCGGACCTCGTGGAGCTCGAGGCGCAGGAGAACGCCTTCCGCGCCCAGCTCCGCGACGGCGAGGCGATCCCGTTCCAGCGCGAGATCGCGGTCGAGGGGCTGAGCTTCCGCTACGAGGGCCAGGCCGAGGACGCCCTCGCGGGCGTCACGCTGCGGATCCCCAAGAACGCCTCCGTCGGCTTCGTCGGGCCGTCCGGCGCGGGCAAGACGACCATCGTGGACGTGCTTCTCGGGCTGCTCACGCCGACCGAGGGCCGCATCGCCGTCGACGGCGTCGACATCCAGACGGGCCTGCCGGCGTGGCAGCGCAAGATCGGCTACATCCCCCAGTCCATCTTCCTCACCGACGACACGGTCCGCAACAACGTCGCCTTCGGGATGGAGCCGGCCGAGGTCGTGGACGCGCAGGTGTGGGCCGCGCTCGAGGCGGCGCAGCTGCGCGAGCTCGTCGAGTCGCTGCCCGAGGGCCTCGACGCGCACGTCGGCGAGCGCGGCGTGCGCCTCTCGGGCGGGCAGCGGCAGCGCATCGGCATCGCGCGCGCGCTCTACCACGGCCCCGAGGTGCTCGTGATGGACGAGGCGACGAGCGCGCTCGACACCCAGACCGAGCGCCACTTCGTCGAGGCGCTCGAGGCGCTCCAGGGCGACCACACGGTCGTCGTGATCGCGCACCGGCTGAGCACGGTCCGCGACTGCGACACGCTCTTCCTGATGGAGCGCGGCCGCGTCTCGGCGTCGGGGACGTACGAGGAGCTCATCGGGTCCAGCCCGACGTTCCGCGCGATGGCGGGTGTGACCGAGGCCGAGGCCGAGGTCGCCTCCGGCGAGTGGGTGCCGTGACCCGCCTCACCGGCCCTCCCGCGCCGGCCACCGGGACCCCGGACCCGCCGCTCGGGCCGGCTCCGGCGCGCCGGACGCCCCGGCTTCTGTTCGTCGACCGGTTCGTCCCGGCCGACGAGCCCGGGACGCCGGTCGTCGTCTGGCGGCACCTGAACCGGCTCGAAGCGGACGGGTGGCGGGTCCGGGTGGCCGCGTTCGGGCCGGAGCGTCCCGCGGTCTCCCCGCCGTCGTGGCAGACGGTGCCGTATCCGCCGCGCCGGTGGTGGTGGCCGCCGCACCGGGCGCTGCTGCCCGGGTCGCTCGGTGTGCGGGCGGCGCTCCAGGCCCGCGTCATCGTCGCGGCGCTCGGCGGCGACGTCCCGGACGTGGTCCTGACGACGCTCTCGCCCGAGTTCTCGGCCGTCGCCGCGGCCGTCGCGCGCCGGCTGAGGCGGCCGCTCGCCGTCCTCGTCCACGACCAGCCCGAGCTGTGGGAGAGCGTCGTCGGCAACCCGTCCGGCCAGCGGAGGGTGGCGCGTCAGGTCCGAGCGGTGCTCCGCCATGCTGCGCGCGTGTACCCCGTCACGCAGGCCCTGGGCGAGGCGTACGGACCGGCGGTGGCGGCGAACGCGCACCGGCTCCTCCCGATCCCTGCCGGCGGAGCGCCGACACCGGCCGAGTGGTCGCCGCGCTTTGCCCGGCCGCACGTCGTCCATGCGGGGAGCCTGCACCCGTTCCAGCGCCCCAACCTCGAGGCGGTCGCCCGCGCGCTCGCGCCCGTCGGCGGGCGGCTGACGGTTATCTCGCACCACGACACGGCCCCGTTCGAGGACGTCGCGCGCGCGTTCGGTCACGTGAGCATCCGGCCCGCGTTCCCGTCGAGCGAGGAGGTGCTCGCGTACTGCGCCGCCGAGGCGTCGGCGCTGCTCGTGTCGTACTCGTTCGACGAGCAGCCGTGGGCGGCGACCAGCTTCCCGAGCAAGATGGTCGAGTTCGCGCACCTCGGGCTGCCGCAGCTCGTGCTGGCCCCGCCGCACGCCGCGGTGAGCGTCTGGGCCCGCGAGCACGGGTGGACGTCCCACGCCGAGGCGCTGGACGCGGACGCCCTGCTGGCCGAGGTCGCCGCTCTCGCGTCGCCTGAGGGCTGGGCGCGGCGCGCCGGCGACGCGCGCCGCGCCGCGGCCGGGCCGTTCGACCCCGACGCGATCCACGCGGGCTTCGCCGAGTCGCTCGGGACGCTGTTGCCGGCGGCCCTACGTCGCGGCTGACCGCCGGCCGAGCAGCTGCTTGATCCGCGCGTCGAGACGCTGGCCGAGCAGCGCTTGCCGGAGGATCCAGGCGTTCCCCCTCCGAAACGGATGCCGGCGAAGGCCGCGGAGCACGTACGGCGTGGTGACGGAGCGGGGAAAGCCGCTCCGCAGCAGCGTCTGCGCAAAGCTCCGGGCGCACAGAGACTCCGCTTCGGCGCGCTCTGCCGCCGAGAGCGGACGGGTCGATGCGGGCAGCGCGGCGCGCCACTTCCGCTCGAACGCGACCTGCGCCTCGGCCCACGCGCGGTCGTAGGTGCCGTACGAGAGGTGCTCCAGGAGCACGTCGTACACCACGCGGACCTCGAGGCCGAGCGCGCGGACGCCGAACGAGAAGTCGAGGTCGTAGACGTGGAAGCCGGGGAAGGTGGCCGCGTCGAAGGGCCGCTGCGCCCACACGTCGCGGCGGCAGCACATCCACAGCCCGTCCACCGCGACGACCTCGGCGAAGGGCTGCTCGCCGGGGTTGATGCGTTTGTAGGTGAGCTGGCCGTCGGCCTCGCGCTGGTACTGGTGGATCCGGTTGGTGCGGGAGCCATCGATCCAGTAGCCCGACGGCGACGTGCCCATGTAGGTCCCGCCGACGACCCCGACGAGGCCCGCCGCCGGGTCGGCGAGCGCCTCGGCGACGCGCAGCCCCCAGCCCTGCGTGTGGCACACCACGTCCTCGTGCATGAAGCACAGCAGCGGATAGCGACTGCGGCTCGCGCCGAGGTTGTAGGCCTCGCAGATCCCGAAGCGGCCCTCCGCGTTGTCGACCGGGATGACCTCGTGCTCCACCCCGACCGTCGCCCGGATGCTCTCGCTGACGGTTTGCAACCTGTCTGGGTCTCGCGAGCAGATGATGATGGACAACATTCGGAAGTGGGCGGGTGCTCTGGTACCCGGGCACGGTGTTTGATCCCAGCCGTCGGAGCCTCTGGCTATGTGCAGAGGCATGCGTCCGGTCCGGCAATTTCGCAGTCCGCAGCAGCGAGTTGCATGTTTATTGTCCGAGATCCGGCCTCTGCCCGCCCACGCTCCCTCATGAGGCTCCTCTTCGTCCTGCCCGAGTATCCGCCCGAGTCCGGCGGCGGCATCGCGACGTTCTACGGCGCGCTCCTGCCCGCGCTCGTCCGGCAGGGCCACACGGTGCACGCCCTCGTCGGCAGCGCGTTCACGAGCGGCGGCGACCGGTACGAGCGCGAGGGCGTGACGGTCGAGCGCCTCGAGGCGGGCCGGACCGGCCGCCTGATGCCCGCCTACTCGCGGTACGCGGCGCTCCCCGAGCTCCAGCGGCACCTCGCCGCAGCACGTGCGCTGTGGGAGCAGGCGAGTGGGGGAGAGGACTTTGATGCCGTCGAGACGGTCGACTGGGGGATGCTCTTCGGGCCGTGGGTGGCCGAGGCCGGCCCGCCCGCCCTCGTGCAGATGCACGGAAGCAGCGGCCAGATCTCCGAGTACGACACCTTCCCCGGCGCGGAGCTGGCCGGGCAGACGCTCCGCCTGCTCGAGGCGGGCCTGCTCGCGCACGCCGACGCGCTCCACACGCACAGCCGCGCCAACGGGGCCTTCTGGGCGCTCCAGACCGGCCGCGACGTCACGGTCTCGCCGCCGCCGATTCCGCCGGCAGCCCCGCTCGGCCTCTCCCGCGGGCAGACCGGTTTCGTCGCGGCGCGCGTGCAGGAGTGGAAGGGGCCGCAGGTGCTGGCCGAGGCGCTCCGCCGCCTCGGCCCGGACGCGCCGACGGTCGAGTGGGCCGGCCGCGTCGTCGGCCACCCCGAGACGGGCGAGCCGTACGACGCGCGCCTCGCGCGCGACTTCCCCGACGTGTGGGGGCGGACGCTCCGCCCGGTCGGGCCGCTCCCGCCCGCCGACGTCGCGCGCCGGCAGGCCGCGGCGGCCTTCGTCGTCGTGCCGTCGCTGTGGGACGTCTACAACCTCTCCGTCGCCGAGGCGATGCAGCAGGGGGCCGTCGTCGTCTGCTCGAAGGGCGCGGGCGGGGCCGACCTCGTCGAGGACGGCGTGACGGGCTTCGCCGTCCCGGCCGGCGACGCCGACGCGCTCGCGGCCGCGCTGCGGCGCGCCGCGGCGCTCTCGCCGGGCGAGCGCGACCGCATGGGGGGCGCTGCCCGGGCGGCCGCCGCGGCCTCTCTTAACCCGGACCGCGTGGCCGCCGATGCTGTGGTGCGGTATCGTGCCCTCGAACCTGTCGCCGCGCCCCCGCCGTGGGTCCGCGCCGCGGCCGCTCCCGGCACCCCGGCGGACCCCGACGCGTTCTTCCGCCACCTGCCGCTGCGCGCGCTGCTCGCCCACGCCGCGGGCCGCCTCCGCGACAAGCTCTCCGGACGCCATGCCTGACCCGACGCTCGCCCTCTGCATCCCGGCCTACAACGCCGCGTGGTGCCTGCCGCGCCTGCTCGCCTCGGCCGCGGCGCAGACGGTCCCGTTCGACGAGATCCTCGTCTACGACGACTGCTCGACCGACGACACGGCGGCCGTCGCCGAGGCGCTCGGCGCGCGCGTCGTCCGCGGCGACGTCAACGTGGGCTGCTCGGCCGGCAAGAACCGCCTCGCCGAGGCGACCGCCTGCGACTGGGTCCACTTCCACGACGCCGACGACGACCTGCTGCCTCAGATGAGCGAGCGCGCCCATCGCTGGATCAACCAGCCGGCCGCGCCGGACGTCGTGCTGCTCCACTATGAGTACCGGGACGCCGAGACGAACGAGCTGCTCGGCGAGCCGACCTACGACGCGAGCCTCATGCAGACCGACCCGATTCGTTTTACGCTCACGCACGCCGTTCCCAACTTCGGCGTGTACCGGCGCGCCCCCTTCCTGCGAGCCGGTGGCTTCGACCTGGACCCGGACACGCTGTACAACGAAGACGCCGCCGTGCATACCCGCCTCGCGCTCGCGGGCCTGACGTTCGGCTACGAGCCGACGACGACGTGTATCAACTACCGCTACGGCGTGAGCATGTCCCAGTCCAACGGGGCCAGGTGCGCGCGCGCGCAGTACCACGTGATGCGGAAGGCAGCAGCGGAGTCGCCCGACCGCGTCCACGGGGACATTGCGCGGCGGCTGTGGGCAATCGCGGGCGTAGCCGGCTCCTTCCTGGACTGGAAGACGTCGGACGCCGCCCTGGCGCTCGCCCGGCGGCTGGCGGGCGCGCGGCCGCCGGAGAGCGCGGGCAGCACCGCGTTTCGCGCGCTGGCAGCAGTTGCTCCTCGGGCGGCACTCCGTCTCCGCGAGCACGCCGTTCGTGCGCTGCGGCCCCAGCAGCGGAGCCACACGCTCACAGCCGGGATCGGTGAGTGAAACCGGCTGTCTACGTCAACTTCGCGCCCGCGGAATCCCTGCACCAGGACACCGGGCTGTTCCGGTTTCGGCAGTCCATCGGTCTCGGAAACCTGATGTGCTCCTGGGGAGATGCCGTCCTGTACGCGACGTACCGCGGTCTCCCGTTGATCTGGCCCACCTGGCCTCAGATCTCGCGCGAAGCCGTCCGTTCCGGGCGGATCTACGCACGCCTGTTCGAGAACGACGGGACATACATCGGGGGCCTCGCGCGCCACCGGCTGATTCGGCAGGCGAGGCAGAGCGACGCGCACGGCGTCGCGGTCGTCGGCCCGAAGCTTCCCTACGACGTGGACTGGGAGCACGGCCGGACGGTCGCCGAGAGTCAGGCCATCCTGAAGCGGGCGCTGCACGCGATCCTCGCCCCGAACGTCCGCCGCCGCGCCGACGCCGTGACTCCTCGCGAGCCGTTCGTCGCCGTCCACGTGCGCCGTGGCGACTTCAACAACCCGGTCCACCACTTTACGGACGGGGGTGGGCAGCGGATCAACCAGCCCATCCCGATCGAGTGGTACGTCGAGGCGGTCGAGCAGGCGCGTCACGTGACGGGTCACCGGCGCGTGGTGTGCATCTCGGATGGGACCGACGACGACCTCGCATTCCTTAGCCGGCTTGGCGGCGTTGCCGTGCAGCGCGAGAGCGCGCTGGTCGACCTCGTTTCGATGAGCCGCGCCTCGGCCTTCGTCGCGTCCGGGTCCACCTTCAGCCAGTGGATCTCCTACCTCGGGCAGATGCCCACATGGACGAACGCCACCTTCGCGTGGAGCCACAACCTGCACGTCGACCCCGCGTCGCGCGTCGTGCTCTCATGAGCGACCTGGTCTCCGTTCTGATCCCGGCTTACAACGCTGAGCGTTATGTCGGCGCGACGGTCGAGTCCGCTCTGGCCCAGACGTACCTGCATACCGAGGTGGTGGTGGTCGACGACGGCTCGTCGGACGGGACGCTCGCGGCTGCGCGGTCGTACGAGCACCGAGGTGTCCGCGTGGTCTCGCAGGCGAACGCCGGCGCTGCGGCGGCACGCAACCGAGCCCTCGCCGAGAGCCGCGGCCGGGCCGTCCTGTTTCTCGACGGCGACGACCTGATCTCGCCCGGCCACATCGAGCGCCTCGCCGCGCGTCTCGACGGCTCCGAGGCGCACGTCGCGATGGGGGAGTGGAGCCGCTTCACGGACGACCCGGCCGAGGCCGTCTTCCCAGCGCGCCCGACCAACACGGACGCCTCCGGCGTCGACTGGATCGTGCTGGACTGGACTGGTGCGCGGCCCATGACGCAGTCCGGGACGTTTCTCGTCCCGCGGCCGCTGCTCGGCCGCGTCGGCGGGTGGGACGAGCGGCTCTCGCTCGTCGACGACTTCGAGTTCTTCGCCCGCGTCCTCTCGGCGTCGGCAGGCGTCCGCTTCGCGCCCGAGGCCCGCCTGTACTACCGCTCGGGTGCCGCCACGAGTCTGTCCGGGCGGAAGAGCCGCGCGGCCCGCGAGTCGCAGGCGCTCTCGCTGATGCTCGGCACGCAGCACCTCCTGGACGCTGAGGACAGCCCGCGCACGCGCCGCGCCGCGGCGCACGTCCTGCAGGACTTCGTCTACGACGTCTACCCGGGCCACGCCGACCTGCGGGCGCAGGTTGCGGCCCGCGCTGCAGCGCTCGGCGGAAGCGACCTTGCGCCGGACGGTCCGCCCGGCTTTCACACGCTCCGCCGGTTCGTCGGGTGGCGCGCGGCGCGGCGCGTGCAGCACGCCGTCGCACGCGTGTCGGCCTCCCGAGCGTAACTCCATGAACACCCAGACACCCACGGCCCGCATCGAGGTCCTCGAGCCGCTGCGCGGCCTCGCGGCGCTCGCCGTGGCGTGGTTCCACTTCACCAACGGCGGCAACCTGGTGCCGGCCGGGTCGTGGCTCCAGCGCAGCGGTGCCGGCGGGTGGCTCGGGGTCGAAGTGTTTTTCGTCGTCTCCGGCTTCATCATCCCGTACTCGATGCACCGCGGGGGCTACCGCTTCCCCCGCGACGCCGGCCGGTTCGTGCTCAAGCGCGTCCTACGGCTCGACCCGCCGTACCTCGCCGCGATCGCACTCACGGTCGCGCTATGGTACGCCTCGGCGCTCGTGCCGGGATTCCAGGGGCAGATGCCGTCGCTCACGATCCCGCAGGTTCTGGCGCACCTCGGCTACCTCAACACCTTTCTCGGCTACGACTGGATCAGCCCGGTCTTCTGGACGCTCGCCATCGAGTTCCAGTACTACCTGCTCGCGGCCATCGGCTTCACCGCCCTTGCTGACGAGCGGCCCGCCGTTCGCCTCGCGGCGCTCGTCGTTCTCGCCGGGACGATGTTCGCCGGAGCCGGGGACGCCTTCGTGTTCCACTACGCCGGCCTGTTCGCGCTCGGTGGGGCCACCTTTCACCGCCGGAGCGGGCTGATGGGGGATGCGGTCTACCTCACCGTCGTCGCGGCCCTGACTGCTGCGACGAGCCTCGCCATCGGACCACTCGTCGGTGGCGTCGGCGCGGCAACAGCACTCGTCATCGCGTACGCCCGTGTTCCACGCGTGCCGGCGCTCTCGTGGCTCGGAGCCGTGTCATACTCGGTGTACCTCCTCCACGTCCCGATCGGCGGCCGCGTCGTCAACCTCGGCTCCCGGTTCGCCGGCGACTCGGTGTCGC
Source organism: Rubricoccaceae bacterium (assembly GCA_043789155.1). Lineage (GTDB taxonomy): Bacteria > Bacteroidota > Rhodothermia > Rhodothermales > Rubricoccaceae > DASVSE01. The sequence goes on from JAYWIE010000101.1 coordinate 10,814, forward strand.
TTCAGCTCGCAGTCCTCGCCGCCGCCGTCGGCGCTTCACTCGTCGCGGCAGTGGTGATGTACCGGCTCGTCGAGCGGCCGGCGCAGCGGTGGTCGTCGTCGATCCAGTACGTACGCGGCGTGCCGGCACCCGTCCAGACGGCCCTCTAGCCTGTCTGAACTCAGCACATTTTACGCAGCACCATCCCACCAAGCAGGGACGTCCAGACAATCATCTCAGACGAGGACACCGGCGTCTCCCTCTACATTTCCAGCTCTCGCCCGATGCACGTCGCGATCACTGCCGACCCGATGCTCCCCGTCCCACCGCAATCCCAGGGTGACAGAGGATCCATGAACTCGCACGGTGTGCCTGCTGCGTCGTCAGCGACCGAAGATACAAACGTGTCTTTTTTAACAATCTCAGCGACTGGAAAACCGCTCCACGTTCCCGCTCTCGATGGGGTGCGAGGAATCGCCATTCTTCTGGTTCTTTACCTCCACTTTCTGGGTGGCGGTGTCTCGGAAGGGGGCTCTCTGCTGTCGTTTCTCAAAGCAACGGGTTCCATTGGGCAGGTCGGGGTGGACCTATTCTTCGTGCTGTCTGGCTTCCTGATTACGCGAATCCTCCTCTACACTAGAGGCACCCCGGAGTACTTCAAAAACTTCTATGGGAGACGATCAGTTCGCATCTTCCCCCTCTATTTCGGGGCGCTGTTCCTTGTCTTCGTGGTGACTCCGTGGCTAACGGGCGGGCCAGTCGTGCACCTGCGTCAGCAGCTCTGGTACTGGTTCTACGTGAACAACATTGCGTACACCTTCAACATCACCGCTCCAGGACCGAACCATTTTTGGAGCCTTGCGGTCGAGGAGCACTTCTACCTCGTCTGGCCTTTGCTGGTGGCACTGCTTCCGCTTGGGAAGCTGAAGCGCGCTGCCTTCGGGCTCATCGCAGTGGCAGTTCTGACGCGGATCCTCCTCCTACAGGCAGACTATGGCGTGTTCTACTTCACCCTGTCCAGGGTGGATGCCCTCTCAGCAGGGTGCCTCCTTGCTGTGTGGGAGCGCGAACGGAGTCTGGGTACCAAGAAGCGTGCATTCGCCTATCTGGGTCCGGTTGTCGGCGTTCTACTAGGCACCGTTTGGTTCGGCATCGGAGGCGGCGCGCTAGACTGGGTTCAAGTTGTCAAGTTTACTCTGATCGCACTCACGTTCATGTGCGCCATCGGGTGGCTTCTGCTAGCGCCACGCGATTCGTTGATCGTGCGGCTACTCTCGACTCGAGCGCTCACGTTTACGGGAACGATCTCGTACGGGCTCTATGTCATCCACCCGTTCGTGTTCTCAGCCGTGTTAGGTCAAAGCGTTCCAGGCGGTGCTATCGGAGAGTTCATCCTTGCCTACAGCTTGTCGTTCGGGCTGGCCTACAGCGTGTACCACCTCTACGAGAAACCTTTCTTGTCTCTCAAGCGGTATTTCGAGGCGGGACGGAAGGCCCAGGTCGAGATGCCCGGTATCTAGTCGACCAGCTAATCCAGTCCGACACTATCCAATGCACGTCGCGATCACTGCCGACCCGATGCTCCCCGTCCCGCCGCGCCTCTACGGCGGGATCGAGCGCGTCATCGACATGCTCGCGCGGGGCCTCGTAGACCGAGGGCACCGCGTGACGCTCGTCGCCCACGCGGACTCGCGCACGGCCGGCCGTCTCATCCCGTACGCGACGGAGGCCCCCGGCGGCCTCGCGGCGGCGCGCAACGCGCTCTCCGTCGCCCGGATCGCCGCGCTCCGGCCGGACGTCGTCCACAGCTTCGGGCGTCTCGCGACGCTCGCGCCGCTGCTCCCGCTCGGCGTGCCCAAGATCATGAGCTACCAGCGCGAGCCGACGCTGAGCCAGGTCCGCCTCGCGGTGCGCCTCGCCCGGCGGGGCACGCTGAGCTTCACCGGCTGCGCCGAGCACATCGCGGCGATGATGCGGCCGCTCGCGCCGAGCGCGGCCGTCTTCAACGGGGTCCCGATGGACACCTACGCCTTCCAGCCCGCCGTCGAGGCCGACGCGCCGCTCGTGTTCCTCGGCCGCGTCGAGCGGATCAAAGGGGCCCACACCGCCATCGACGTCGCCGAGGCGTCCGGCCGCCGCCTCGTCATCGCCGGCAACGTGTCGGACGAGGCGTACTTCGAGGCCCACGTCCGGCCCCGGCTCACGGAGCGGATCACGTACGTCGGGCCGGTGGACGACGTGCAGAAGAACGACCTGCTCGGGCGGGCGCTCGCCTTCCTGATGCCGATCGAGTGGGAGGAGCCGTTCGGGATCGTGATGGCCGAGGCGCTCGCCTGCGGCACGCCGGTCGTCGGGACGCCCCGCGGGTCGGTGCCCGAGGTCGTCCGGGAGGGCGTGAACGGCTTTACCGCGCCGGACGTGACCGGCATGGCCGAGGCCGTTGGCCGTGTGCCGGCGCTGTCGCGCGCTTCCTGCCGCGCCGACGCCGAGGCGCGCTTCTCGGACACGGCCATCGTCGGCGCGTACGAAGCGCTCTACCGCGAGCGGATCGCCGCCTCTCATGCCTGACCCGATGACCCCGACCGCGCTCTTCGTCACCGAACCGGCATTTCTCGACCTGAGCCGCGCCGGGGGCGTCCAGCGGTGCACGCTCGAATACGCTGCCCTGCTCGAGGCAGCCGGCTTCCGCGTCGAGCCGCATCCCGTCGCGGCGACGCGGGCGCTCGGGCCCCGGCTCCGCGCCCGGGCCGGGATCGGGGCGTACGACCTCTACAGCCCCGACCTCGCGGCGGGCGTGCTCCGCAGCGTGGACCGGACCGGGGCGACGCTCGTCGCGCTGAACCAGGTGTACCTCCTGCCTGCGGCGCGCGAGATCCGCCGGCTCCGGCCCGACCTGCGGCTCGTCGTCCTCTCGCACGGAAACGAGAGCGGCGACTTTCTCCACGAGGCGCTCCGGACAGACCGGGCGAGTTGGCAGCGGGCGCGCGACCAGGTGCGCCTCGGTCGGATGGTGGCCGAGGAGGCACGCGGCTTCCAGGACGTCGACGCCGTGCTGTGCCTCTCGGAGACCGAGCGCCAGATCAACCTGTGGCTCGGGGCGGCGGCGGCCGTCGTCGTGCCCCGGACGTGGGTGCCGGGCTTTCTCGACTGGGCCCCCGTCACGGGGCGCGTCGGGTTCGTGGGGGCGCTGGACCACCTCCCGAACGTCGAGGGAATCGGCCAGGTCCTGGACGCGCTGGCCCGGATGGACGCCTCGGGCGTCGACACCTCAGGCGTCGAGGTGCGCATCGTCGGCGGCGGCGGAGACGGGGCGCGCCTCGCCGAGCGGTTCGCCGGGGCGACCTACCTCGGACGCCTCTCGGACGCCGAGCTCGAGGCGGAGGCCCGGACGTGGGCGCTGTTCCTCAACCCGGTCTGGTGGTACGCCCGTGGGGCCTCGACGAAGCTCGCCCAGGCCATCGCGTGGGGGCTGCCCGTCGCTACCTCGGTCCCCGGGATGCGCGGCTACGAGTGGTCCGACGGGGACCTGCTCGTCACCGAGACGCCCGACGCGGTGGCCGCAGCAGCCGTCGCCGTCACGGCGGACCCGTCGCGCGCCGAGGCCGTCGCAGCCGCCGTCCGCCGCGTGGCGCAGAGCGGCCCGACGCTCGCCGACGTCGCCGACCGCGTGAGGCCGGTCCTCTCGAGCCGTTCGGGATCGCCAGCCGTCCGGCTCCGGTGGCCCGGAGCCGACCCACGCTGATGGTGCGTCCGCGGAAGCCTCTCGGTGGCGCTCTCGAACGGCGTTTCGCCCGGCACAGGTCGCCTGTCCCGCGGTGCCCGGAGCCCGGATGTGTGCCCCGGCTCCTGCTCGTGGGCCTGAGAGCCGGGGGACCGTCCTGTGGCCGGTGGAGTGGGCGTAACGTGCACCTGTCCCGACTGGATCGTCTGTGAAGCGCGTCCTCATCGTTGCTCCTCGGTTTGCGCCCTCCAACGCGGCGGATTCCCACCGGGTACGGCAGAGCCTGCCGTACTACCGTGCGGCCGGTTGGGACGTGACCGTCCTGGCCGTAGACCCTGGCGAGGTCGGCGTGCCGCTCGACCCGGTGCTGCTGCAGACGATCCCGGGCGACGTCCGCGTCGTCCGCGTCGGGGCCGTCCCGCGCGCGTGGACCGAGCGCATCGGGATCGGCAACCTCGAGGCGCGCGCGATCTGGTCGGTCGCGCGAGCCGGCGGCCGGCTGCTCCGAGAGGCGCGGCGCAGCGGGCAGCCGTTCGACCTGGTCTTCTTCTCGACGACCGCCATGGCCTTCACCGCGCTCGGCCCGCGCTGGAAGCGCGCCTTCGGCATCCCGTTCGTGATCGACTTCCAGGACCCGTGGCTGAGCGACTACTACGGCCGCCCGGGAGCGCCTGCTCCGCCCGGCGGCGTCGTGAAGTACGGCCTGACCCAGGCGACGGCCCGCTGTCTCGAGCCGCACGTCCTCCGGCATGCGGCGCACGCCCTCGCTGTCTCGCCCGCCTACCCCGAGGCGCTCCAGGCGCGCTACCCGTGGCTGCCGCCCGAGCGGTTTACGGTGCTCCCGTTCGGCGCGCCCGAGTACGACTTCGACGTGCTCGACCGGGCGTCCGTCGCCAACCCGGTCTTCCGGCCCGGCGACGGCTTCGAGCACTGGGCCTACGTCGGCCGCGCCGGCGGCGATATGGAGCACGCCCTCGACGCCCTCTTCGGGGCCCTCGCTGCCGCCCGGCGTACGGACCCGGGCCGCTACGACCGCCTCCGGATGCACTTCGTCGGGACGTCGTACGCCGAGGGCACCCGAGCCGAGCCGTCCGTGGCACCGGTCGCGGCGCGCCACGGCGTTGCGGACCTCGTGGAGGAGCTCCCGCACCGGATCCCGTACTTCGAGGCGCTCCAGATGCTCCGCGACGCCGACGCGCTCGTCGTGCCGGGCTCCGACGACCCCGGCTACACGGCCTCCAAGCTGTACCCGTACGTCCTCGCGCGGCGGCCGCTGCTGGCCGTCTTCCACGAGGCGAGCTCCGTCGTCGGCGTCGTCCGCGAGACGCGGGCCGGCGTCGTCGTGCCGTTCGCGACGGCCGAGCCGGCCGAGGCCATCGCCGCACGCCTCGGCCCGGCGTGGTTCGACGGCCCGCTGCCGTCTGTCGACACGGACTGGGACGCCTTCGAGCCGTACACGGCCCGCGCGATGGCGCAGCGCCAGGCCGAAATCTTCAACGCGGCGCTCCGGCCGAGCGCCCGGTCGGCACGCTCCTGAGCCGTGATGAGCCCGCCCCGCCTCGCCGTCGTCACGACGCATCCGGTGCAGTACTACGCGCCGCTGTTCCGGCGGCTCGCCGAGCGCGGCCGCGTCGATCCGCACGTCTTCTACGGCTGGGCCGGCCCCACCGCGACGGGGGCCATCGACCCGGGCTTCGGCGCGGCCGTCGCGTGGGACGTGCCGCTGCTCGACGGCTACGCCCACGCCTTCGCCGAGACGGCGTCGCGCGAGGAGGGCACGCACCGCTTCGGCGGTATCGACGCGCCCGGCCTCGTCCCCGCCATCCGCGCGTGGCAGCCGGACGCGGTGCTCGTCGTCGGGTGGGGCTGGCGGGCGCACGTGCGCGTGCTGCGGGCCTTCGCCGGCCGCGTGCCCGTCCTCTTCCGCGGCGACTCGACGCTGCTCGACGAGACGGGCGGGCTCCGCGCCGTCCTGCGGCGCGGCGTGCTGCGCTGGGTCTACCGCCACGTGGATCACGCGCTCTACGTCGGGCAGCACAACCGCGACTATTTCCGCGCGCACGGCCTCGCCGAGCACCAGCTCTCGTGGGCCCCGCACGCCGTCGACAACGCCCGCTTCGCCGCTCCGGGTGACGACCCCGACAGCGACGCGCGCCGCTGGCGCGAAACGCTCGGCATCGGCCCGGCCGATCCGGTCGTCCTGTTCGCCGGGAAGCTCGAGGCGCAGAAGGCTCCTGACGTGCTCCTCCAGGCATTCCTGATGCTCCCGGACGCTCGGCAGGCGCATCTCGTCTTCTGCGGGACTGGTCCGCTCGAGGCGAGCCTTCGCGAGGCCGCCGGGGGCGACAGGCGCGTCCACTTCGTCGGGTTTCAAAATCAGTCTCGCATGCCGGTCGTCTACCGGCTCGGGACTGTCCTCGTCCTCCCGTCCTACAGCGAGACGTGGGGACTGGCCGTCAACGAGGCGATGGCGTCGGGGCGTGCCGTCATCGTGAGCGACCGCGTGGGATGCGCGCCGGACCTCGTGCGACCCGAGACGGGGCGCGTCGTGCCGGCCGGAGACGCCGGGGCCCTCGCCGCCGCCATCGCCGACGTCGTCGCACCGGGCCGCGCCGAGGCGCTCGGCGCGGCCGCACGGACGGCCATCGACGCCTGGACGCTCGACGAGGCGGCTGCCCGGATCGAGACGGCTGCGCTGGCTGCGACGGCAGACACTCGCCTGGCGTGACGGCTGGCGGCGACAAAGTGGAGATCTGAAGCGTGCACGCGATCCACGGTCCGAAGGCTGTTCCGAGCGTAGTCTACTCGGCCTCTTTCTCGACCTCACCCCATGAACGGAGCTGTCTCCGTCGCCCTCGACGCTCCGCCAGACGACGCATCGTCCGACGGCGTCGAGCACCACGACGCCGCCGACGACGGTCAGGTGGGCGGCCCGATGCGGCCGCTCGCGCTAGCGCTCCTGTTCGCCCCGTACGCGGTTGCACTGG
>JAYWIE010000102.1:0-4545 GCA_043789155.1 Rubricoccaceae bacterium
CTCCCCCGCGGCGGGGCCGTGTGGCCCGTCTCGGACTGCAACGGCGAGCCCTTCCGGAGCGCGGACTGGGGCCACGCGGTCGTCCGCGACGACGTCCTCCGGGCCGCGGTCGGGCGCACGCTCTACCCCGCGACGGCCGTCGGCGACACCGGCGCGGCCGGGCCGGCCGTCGGGCTCGTGCTCGCGCTGCGCGCGTTCGCCCGCGGCTACGCGCCCGCGCCGACAGCGCTGCTCGCCGTGTCCGACGCGCTCGGCCCGCGCGCCGTCCTCACCGTCCACGCCCCCTGAACCCCCACCGCCATGGCCGGCCAGGAAGCCTCCCCGGGCACGCACTTCGCCAAGACCCACACGCGCCAGAGCACGCTCATGCGCGCCAGCGCCAGCGTCTACCGCGGCAACTCGACGACCGGCTACACGCAGGGCGACTGGCAGGCCCACCACATCCTCTGCGAGCACGCGCTCGGCTCGCGCTCGTTCGCCGCCGCCGACGAGGAGTTCGCCGAGGAGTCCCTCTGGGTCACCCCGTGGGACCTCAACGCGGCGGCCAACATGATCGGGATGCCGATCCGGAGCGACTTCCGGGCCCAGAACGGCGCGATGGGCATGAACATCTGCTCGCACGCCAACGACCACAACACGACCGGCGGCTACACCGAGGAGTGCAAGGACTACCTCCAGACCAAGGTCTGGGACAAGATCCAGAAGGGCAAGAACGGCCACACGACGACCCCGACGGACCTCGCCGGGGTGCTCAACGGGGCCTCGACCTACTTCCGCGCCGAGCTCACCCGGCGGTCCACGGTCCGCTCCGGCGGGACGCTCCTCGCGTGGACGAAGCGCCACGACCCCGCCTGGGCGGCGACGTGGTACGTCCCCTTCTCGATGGCCACCGACAGCGCCGTCGTGCCCCGCGGGCCGGGGGCCAACAGCAACATCGCCGCTATGATGACCGGCCTCTTCCAGCGCATCGTATGACCCCCGAGCCCGACTACGTCGTCTGGGGCACCACGCCTCTCGGCGGCCTCGCGACGCTGCTCGTCGCCGAGAACGTCCCGGACGCCTACGAGCTCTCCGAGGGCGTCTCGCGCGCCGCGGGCTGGCCGGCCGATGCGGCGTTCCGCATGAACCCGTCGTTCCCCCGCGACGTGCGCCTGGCCGACGCCGTCCACAGCCGCGGCGGCAACGGCGTGCCCGTCGTCTCGCCCGCGCTGCGCGCCGTGATCGAGGCCTTTGGCCCGCCCGACCTCGAGGTCCTCCCGGTGACGATCCACGATCACAAGGGCCGCGTCGCGAGCGCCGACTATGTCATCGCCAACTCGTTCCACGTCCTCGACTGCCTCGACCACGAGCGCATGGGGATCGTGTGGAACCCGCTGGACCCGGCGTCGATCGCGTCCTGCGAGCGCGTCGTGCTGGACCCGGCGCGCATCGACGGTGCCCCGGCGCTGTTCCGGGCCGCGAACTTCGAGAGCCGCGTGATGGTCCGCCGCGACGTCGCCGAGGCCATCCGGGCGGCCGGCCTCACCGGGACGTTCTTCCGGGAGCCGGCCGACGTCACCGCCTGAGCCATGGACTCGCTGCCCGAGGTCTACGAGGCGCTCCTCGAAGACGCCCGCGACGGCGTCTCGGAGGCGGCCTACGGGCCGTCCGCGGACGAGGCCGGGCCGCTCTACGAAGGCCTCGTGGACAGCTTCCAGGGGCTCGCCATTTGCAACCTGCTCCTGCGGTACGACGCCGAGCAGTTCCGCGCCGACCTCGTCTTCGCCGCGGGCGCCCGGCGGCAGTTCCTCCAGCTCTGCCAGCGCGACGCGGCCGCGCCGGCGGCCCGCGCGCTGAGCCGCACCGAGGCGCTCTTCTGCGCCGTCGCCGCGCGCGACGACGCCCTGGCCGGCGACCTCGTCCGCCTGGGGCCCGCCGCGTGGGTCGCGGACGCCGAGTACGAAGACGACTTCTGCTACCACGCCCTCGTGAGCCACGCGGCCGCCCCGGACGCCGCCCGGCCGCTCCCGCCACCTGACGCTCTGCTGGCGCGCCTCGCGGCCGTGCTCGACGGCGGCACGACGCCGCGCGTCGAGGCCGCGGCGGCGCTCGCCGCGGGCGACCCGGCCCGGTTCCGCCTCGCCTTCGACGACCTGCTCGCCGAGCGCGCCGCGTGGGCCGAGGCGCGCTACCCGGCGCGCCGCGACCAGCCGCTCTTCCTCGCCGCGCGGCACGTCTTCGTCGAAGGCCTCGCGCTGCTGGCCCTCGCCGACGCGCGCGGCTGGCCGATGCCCGACCTCTACGCCTTCTGCCCCGAGCCGGGCCGGCTCGCCCCGGCCGCCGGGCTCCCCGCGGACCTCTTCCTGGACCTCGCGCCGGTCGTTCGCGAGAGCCGCCGCCAGCGCGGGCTGCCCGCCTGATCCCGATGCCCGACGCCGTCCCGCTCCCGCCCGACCTGGCCGAGGTGCCCTCGGGCCAGGGCTTCCGCATCGGCGTGTACCTCGAGCACCTCGAGGAGGCGGCGGCGCTGTGGGAGCAGCGCCCCGCAGACCGCCTCAACCCGGACCTCGCGTGGACCGACCTCGGCTACGACGAGGGCCGCCTCGAGGCGCACCTCGACGCGCTCGTGCTCGGCGGCGACCTCGCCCTCGCCGTCTGCCGCCAGCAGGCCCTCGCCGGCGACGCGGGCGAGCTCCACGCGGCGCTGCTCGTCTTCTGCCGGCAGAACCGGCCGGACCTCGTCATGCCCGCCGTCGAGGCCGTGGACCCCGAGGACGGCCTCGCCCTGGACGCGCTCGCCGAGGCGCTCGCGGCCGAGATGCCCGCGGGCTGGGAGGCCGGCGTCTGGAGCCGCACCGCCGACCCGCGCTGGCTCCGCATCGCGGCGGCCCTCGTCGCGGCCCGCGGCCCGGCCGGGCGCGACGCTCTCCGCGCAGCCCTCCCCGGTGCCGCCGGGCCGACGCGCGCGCTCGTCGCCCGCGCCCTCGGGCGGGCCGGGAGCCCCGACCTCGCGGCGCTGCTGAGCGACGCCGATCCGGCGGTGCGCCTCGAGGCGGGCATCGCGCTGCTCCGCACCGGGACGCCCGGCGGGCAGGCGGCCGCCCTCCCGGCCGTCCGCGACGACGACGCGCTGCTGCCGCTGCTCGGCCTCGCCGGGCGGCCGTCGGCGGTGGCGTGGCTCGCCGGGCGGCTCGGCGACGGCGGTCCGGCGGCGGCGCACGCGCTCGGCCTGCTCGGCGACGCCGCCGCCGTGCCTGCCCTGGTCGCTGCCCTCGACGGTCCGGAACCCGACGCCGCGGCGCTCGCCCTGTTCGTGATGACCGGTGCCGACCTGCGTGCCGAGACGGTCGTGCCGGACGTGCCGGACGAGGACGAGCGGTTCCCCGGCGAGACGGTCGACCCCGACGCGGAGGCGCGCGGGACGACCGTCGTCGGGATCAGCACCGACCCGCAGGCGTGGGCCGACTGGTGGATGGCGAACGGGGGCCGGTTTCCGCTCGGGACGCGCCACCGCCTCGGGTGGCCGGCGGGCCCGGCGTCGCAGGTCGCCTCGCTCGCCTCGCCCGACGTCCCTCACACCCTGCGCGGCCTCATCGCCGACGAGCTGGCGGTCCGCTACCGACTGACCGTCGCCTTCGACGCGACGTGGGGGGTCGCCCGGCAACGGGCCGCGCTGGCCGAGATGCAGGTCTGGGCGCAGTCGCACCCGGCCGTGCCGGGGCGCTGGTACGTCGGCGGGCAGTTCGCGGACCGGTGACGGGGACGACCGGACCCTCGCACCCTGCGTCTGGCACGTCGACCTCCTCCAAACTGGAGCGCCTCGGCCCATCCGCCCGGCGGGACGGCATTCGCCCGACGGCGATGACCGTTCTGGTGCCCGTTTCCGGTACGTGAGGGAAACCGGCAGGCCCGAGCGCGGGCCTGCCCCCGCCCTCGCCCGCATGCCCGTCTCCGATTCGGTCGGCTTCCAGATCACGTCCGACCCGGACCGGACCGTCGTCGCGACACCGCAGACGGCGGCGGCCGGGCGCGACGCCGAGCGCCGGTTCCGCCTCGTCCTCGTTGCTGACCTCGACCCGCAGGCGACGGCCGCCCCGCAGGTCCGCGCCGTCGACGCGGCGGGGCTCGCGGGCGTGCTCCGCGCGTGGTCGCCGCGCCTCGACGTCTCCGTCGCGGACCACCTCGGCGGGCCCGGCGGCGGGCCCGGCGGCGGCCACCGCGACGTCGCGTGGACCGTCGACGCCCTCGACGCGCTCACGCCCGACGGGCTCGTGCGGCGCGTGCCCGCGCTCGCGGCCGTCGCGGCGGCGCAGGCCGCGCTCGGCGAGGCGAAAGCGGGCCGTCTCACCCTCGACGCGCTCCGCACGCGCCTCGCCGAGACCGGCATCGCCGGTGCCGACGCGCTCGCCGACGCCGTCCGCCGGCCGGCCGCCTCCGAGGCACCGCGCGCGGACGCGCCCGACGCCGCAGGCCTGGACCGCCTGCTCGGCCTCGTCAGCCTCGACGCGGCCCCGCCGGCGGCCCGCGCGCTCGACGCGCTCGTCGGCGCGGCCGTCGGCCCGGCGT
>JAYWIE010000103.1:0-4538 GCA_043789155.1 Rubricoccaceae bacterium
TCCCGTGCTCCTCCAGCACCAGAGAGCGGTTGACGGCGGCGAGGTTGCCCGACGGGAGGTTGTCCTCGCGCGAGATCACGTGCGTGTTCTCGCCGACGAGCGCACGGAAGCGGCTCGCGTCGTCGGCGTCCTGGACGGCCACGAACAGGTTCTCGAAGACCTTCGACCCGGCACCGGCCCGGAAGAAGTCGTTGTCGGTGAGGTCGACCTCGTAGACGACCGCCGGCCGGAGGCGCGCGGCGACGCGGGGGAGGTCGAGCTCCATCCCCTGCCGGACCCGCCGCCACCGGTCGGTGCCATCGGGGTCGGCGAGGCGCTCGGCAAAGCCCCACGTGGTCCACCGGAAGTCGCCGCGCGCGTAGATGAGCCCGACGCTCGGGTCGAAGTGCCAGCGGGCGGTTGCGGCAGGACGAGGGGCGGTGAGGAGAGAGTCGTCCGGCTCGGAGTTGCGGACGGGTATGCCGGGTGTGGACTGGGCGTACGACGGGGCGGTCGCGCACACGAGCGCGAGCCCCAGGCAAAGGCGGTTCATGGATGTCGGGCTGAACGAACGGACACACCTCCGCGGCGCGGCGTGGGCGCGGCGGAGTTCGGGCGGCGCGCCCCTCGGAGCGCCGCATCGTCTCGTTCAGGCCCGCGGGATCTGTCCGCGAGCGGGCCGCAACCCGGGCGGCCACGCCTCGGCCCCGGACGGCTCCGGCCGGCGCTCACCGTCTACGGGCCGCGACGTGGCGGCCGGCGCGGCGGGCACGGCACTCGGGGCGGGGAGCAGGGCCAGCAGCGGCGCGGACCCGGTATCCTGGCGCGCCGCCGCGTCGGCGACGACCCTCACCTCGGCGTGGCCGCCGTGCCCGGCGACGTCGCCGCAGGCGAGGTCCGTCATCTCGCCGAACGTGACGCACGCGAGCAGCAGGACGAGGAGTCGCCCTGCCACCGCCGCGTAGTCCGTTCGCTTCGTCCCTGCCATTCTTCCCCTGGTCATGTCCAGCCCACACAGTACCGGCTCACCACGGCTTCAAGTTCCCGCTCCGCGCCTCCCCCGCGCCGTGTGGGTGCTCGGGCTCGTCAGCCTGTTCGTGGACCTTGCGAGCGAACTGCTCTACCCTGTCGTGCCGCTCTACCTCGCCGGTGCGCTCGGTGCGCCGTTCGTCCTCATCGGGCTCATCGAGGGCGCGGCCGAGGTCACGGCCGGGTTCTCGAAGGGCTACTTCGGCGGGCTCTCGGACCGACTCGGCCGGCGCAAAGCCTTTGTCGTGGCCGGCTACGCGCTCTCGGCGCTCTCGAAGCCGCTTCCCGGCCTGTGGGTGGCGTGGCCCGGCGTGCTCATGTCGCGCGTCGTCGACCGCGTGGGCAAGGGGATCCGGACAGCCCCCCGCGACGCGCTCCTCGCGGCCTACGCCGAGCCGGGCACGCGCGGGCGCGTCTTCGGGCTCCACCGGGCGCTCGACACGCTCGGGGCAGCGCTCGGTCCCGCGCTCGCGCTCGTGTGGCTCGCAGCTCGCCCGGGCGACTACCGCCCGCTCTTCTTCGCCGCGTTCGTGCCAGCCGCCATCGGAACCGCGCTGACGCTGCTCGTCCGTGAGCGGGCCCCGGAGGCTCTGACCCCCACGCCTGCGCAGGAGCCTGTCGCGCGTCGCGGCTCCCTCCTCGCGTTCTGGCGCGCTTCGCCGGCCGGGTACCGCCGCCTCGTCGGGTGGCTCGTCGCGTTTGCGCTCGTCAACAGCAGCGACGTGTTTCTGCTGCTCAAGGCGCGCGAGGCACTCGGCGACGCATGGGCCCTCGGTGGATACATCCTCTACAACGCCGTCTACGCTGCCGCAGCGTACCCGGCCGGCCGCGCCTCGGACCGGTTCGGGCGGCGGCCGACGCTCGTGGCCGGCCTGGCACTCTACGCGGCGACGTACGGCGGGTTCGCGCTCGCCGGCCCCGTCGTCCCCGGCCACGTGGCCGTGTTCGCAGGGCTCTTCGCGCTCTACGGGCTCTATGCGGCGCTGAGCGAGGGCGTCGCGAAGGCATGGCTGGCCGACCTCGTTCCGGCTGGCGGGGCGCAGGGCCGAGCGTTCGGGCTCCACGCGGCGGCGACGAGCCTCGCCGCGCTCGTCGCGAGCGTGGCCGCCGGCGCGCTGTGGGAAGGCGTCGGGCCGGCCGCCCCGTTCGCCCTCGCAGCCATCGGTGCGCTCGCCGTCGCGGCCGGTCTCTCCCGGGTGCAGGCGACGCCCTGAGGGCGAGGCCGTGGCGCGCCCTACGGCTGCAGCGGCCACGACGCGCCCTGCGTCGCGCCGTGGCCGGTCTCGTCGTCGTAGCGGCGGTGCGCGGCCTCGGTCTCGATGCTGATGCGGTCCGCGACGCGGCGCGCGGCGAGGTCGGCGTCCTCGCACGTGCGCGCCTCGAGGCGGTCCAGGGCGACGTGCGTGGCCTCGGCCCCGCCTTCGGCGAGGACGCGGTGGCGGTCCTCGTGGCGGCTCAGCGCAGACTCGAAGCGCGCCCAGTCGCGGGCGACGTCGTAGGGCGCGCCGGCCGGGCGCGCCCACCGGGGGACCTGGACCGACACCGAGAGGTCGACGCGGACGTCGCGGAGCACGCAGCGGCCGTCCTCCTGCGTCCGGCGGTAGCGGAACGAGAGCGCGGTCGTCGTGAGCCCGAAGAACGTCTGCCCGTCGGCGTGCGGCGCGGCTTGGGCCATCGAGGCGAGGATGGCGTCGGCGCTGGTACCGGTGACGGCGTACGGGGCCTGCTGGACGGTCGTGGTGACCGGCCGGTCAGGCTCGGCCTGCTGGGCCCCGCCGCCGTAGGCGCGCGGGGGCGTGGCACTGCCAGGCTTCGCCGCGGCGGCGAGGCCGAGCGCGACGAGCGCGACGAGCGCGAGCAGAGCCGTCAGGGCGGCGGGGGGTGTGGGCATCGGGAGCGGACGGATGCCTTCAGAATCGGCCACCCGGATTCCCGGCCTCCGGGTGGCCGTTCAGCATGTCCGATCGCAACGCAGGCCCGGCAGGAGAACCGGCTGAACCGGCCTGCCCGGGCCTCAGAAGCTGCGTGGCTCCGCTCAGCGCTCCCCAGGCAGATTCTCAGGCGATCGCGGCTGCGCGCACCTCGCCGTCGCCGGACGGCACCGGGAGGACGGGCGCGCTGGCGGCGGCCGGCGTGTCGGCCGGCTCGTAGCCGAGCGCGGGCGAGAGCCACTGCTCGGCCGTCTCGACGGCCATGCCCTTGCGCGCGGCGTAGTCCGCGACCTGGTCGCGCCCCAAGACGCCGAGGTTGAAGTAGTCGGCGTCCGGGTGGCCGAGCAGGAGGCCGCAGACCGACGACGGCGGCGACATCGCGAGGCTCTCCGTGAGCGAGACGCCGGTCGCGCGCTCGGCGTCGAGGACCTCGAAGAGCGTCAGCTTCTCCGTGTGGTCCGGCTGCGACGGGTAGCCCGGCGCGGGGCGGATGCCGGGGTAGGCCTCGCGGACGAGGTCTTCGGCCCCGAGCGCCTCGTCGGGCGCGTAGCCCCACGTATCCGTCCGGACGAGCCGGTGGACGAACTCGGCCGAGGCCTCGGCGAGGCGGTCGCCGACGGCCTGGACGAGGATCGCGCGGTAGTCGTCGTGGTCGGCGCGGGCGGCGGCCGCGAGCTCCTCGGTCCCGTGGATGGTGACGACGAAGGCCCCGGCGTGGTCCTGCACGCCCGAGCCGGCGGGCGCGACGACGTCCGAGAGCGCGCGGTTGGGCTTGCCCGGCGTCTTGGGCGTCTGCTGGCGCAGCGTGTGGAACGTGGCGACGGTCGCCGAGCGGTCGGCCGAGAGCAGGGCGATGTCGTCGCCGCGCGCCTCGGCGGGCCACAGGCCGACGACGGCGCGCGGGACGAGCAGGCCGTCGGTCTCGATCTGGTCCAGGAGGGCGTTGGCGTCGTCGTAGAGCGCGCGCGCGGCCGCCCCGCGCGCCGGGTCGTCGAAGATCTGCGGCACCTTGCCCGAGAGCTCCCACGCGATGAAGAACGGGCCCCAGTCGATGAGCGGGCGCAGGTCCGCGACGGACGGCGCGAGCGTCTGCACCCCGAGGCGGCGCGGCGCGGGCTGGGCGCGCGCCGGGTCGAGCGGCTGCCCGTTGGCCCGCGCGGCCGCGAGCGGCAGCAGGACCGTCGCGCGCGTCCGGGCGGCGTAGCGCGTGCGGACCGCCTCGTACTCGGCCTCGACGTCGGCGACGAACGCGCCGCGCGCGTCGTCGGAGACGAGGCTGGACACGGCCGGGACCGACTTCGACGCGTCGAGGATGTGGACGACCGGGCCCGAGTAGTGCGGGGCCACCTTGACGGCCGTGTGGATCTTGGACGTCGTCGCGCCGCCGATCAGCAGCGGCACCGTCAGCCCGGCGCGCTCCATCTCCTTGGCCACGGTCACCATCTCGTCGAGCGACGGCGTGATGAGGCCCGAGAGGCCGACGGCGTCGACCTTCTGCGCGACGGCCTCCTCGACGATCCGCGCGGCCGGCACCATCACCCCGAGGTCGATGATCTCGTAGCCGTTGCACCCGAGCACCACGCCGACGATGTTCTTGCC
>JAYWIE010000104.1:0-17260 GCA_043789155.1 Rubricoccaceae bacterium
GCGTCACGCGCCGCCGCTCGGCGTCGACGCGCAGCCCGGCGACGGCCGCGGCCGGCTCCGCGAGCGCGGGCCGCCGCAGCAGCGCCCGCAGCCGCGCGAGCAGCTCCTCGAACGCGAACGGCTTGGCGAGGTAGTCGTCGGCCCCGGCGTCGAGCCCGGCCACGCGGTGCTCGACGTCGGCGAGCGCCGTCAGCATCAGCACCGGCTCGGTGCGGCCGGCCGCGCGGAGCGCGGCCACGAACTGCCGGCCGTCGCCGCGCGGCAGCCGCCAGTCCACGACGAACGCGTCGTGGGAGCCGGCCGCCGCCGCGTCGGCGGCCTGGACGGCGTCGGCGGCGTGCTCCACCGTGTAGCCCTCCTCTTCGAGGCCGCGCCGGAGCGAGGCGGCCAGCCGGGGCTCGTCTTCGACCAGCAGGAGGTGCACGGGTAGTTCGGGATGGACGTTGAGGCTACGGGGCTGCACCCGGGAGAGCCCCAACCTGACCAACATTTCAGGTGGCGCTCAGGTTCGTCTCAGGTCCTCCGGGCGACGTTGCGGGTCACGCTGCCGACCGCTCCCGCCGTGCTCGTCCTCGCCGTCCTCTGGTTCGCCGTGCTCATCGCCGCCCTCGTCTGGGTCGGGCGCGGGCTCGGCACGAAGGCCGGCCGGCTGCCTCTCGTCGTGCTCGCGGCCGCCCTCGGCGCGCAGGCGCACGCGCAGACGGCCCGGCCCGCCCTCCCGGACACGCTCTCGGAGGCGGCGGCCGTCGCGCGGGCGCTCGCGGCCTCGCCCGCTCTGCGCGCGGCGGGGGCCGCGCTCGACCTCGCCGGGGCAGACCGCGCCGCGGCGAGCACGTTCCTCACGCAGCCGCCCGTGCTGAGCGCCGACGCGCAGCTCGGCCCGACGCTCCTCCCGGAGTCCGACACCTACGCCTTCGGGCTGGGCCTGTCGCAGACGCTCGAGCGGCCGGGCGTCCGCCGCGCCCGCCGGAGCGCGGCCGGCGGGCGCTACGCCGTGGCCGAGGCCGAGGCCCGCGGCCGCCGCTTCGACGCCGTGGTTGCCGTCCGCGCGGCCGTCGCCGACGTCGCCGTGGGCCAGGGCACCGTCCGGATCGCCCGCGACGCGCTCGCCGCGGCCGACACGCTCGTCGCCGTGGCCCGGCTCCGGTACCGGTTCGGCGACGTGAGCGAGCTGGACGTCCGGCTGGCCGAGACCGACGCCGCCGGGACGGCCGCCGAGGCGCTCGTCGCGGAGGCCGGCCTCGCGCAGGCGCGGGCCGCGCTCGCGCGCCTGCTCGCGCTCCCGCTCGGGGCGTCCGTCGCCGTGCCCGCCCTGGGCGCGCTCCCACCCGTGCCCCTTCCGCCCGCGGCGTCCCAGGCACTCGGCGGCCCGCCGCCGCG
The DNA here is from genome assembly GCA_043789155.1 of Rubricoccaceae bacterium. Taxonomy (GTDB): domain Bacteria; phylum Bacteroidota; class Rhodothermia; order Rhodothermales; family Rubricoccaceae; genus DASVSE01. The sequence goes on from JAYWIE010000104.1 coordinate 1,381, forward strand.
CGTCCCGCAGCCCGACGCGCCGGCCGCGCCGCGCCGCCCCGACGCGGCCGCGTTCGCCGCCCTCGCGGACACGACCCTCCTCGCGCAGCGGCCGGACGTCGCGCTCGCCGAGCGGGCGGTCGCGGCCGCCGCGCTCGACTCGGACGTCCGGACCCGGGCGCGCAGATTCTCCGAGTTCGCCGTGAGCCTGTCCGTCGAGCGCAGCGGGACGTTCTACGGGCCGGGCGACGTGACCGGGGCCGGTCCGTTCGGTGACGACTTCCGGCTCGGGCGGGCCGGGACGGACATCCTCGTCGGCGTCTCGGTCCCGCTCCCGGTCGGTGGGCTCGGCGACCGCGCGTCCGAGCGGGCCGCGGCCGAGGTCCGGCTCCGCGAGGCCGAGCGCGACGCGGTCCGGTTCGAGGCCGGCGCGGACGCAGCCGCCGCGCTCGTGCGCGTCCAGCAGGCCGGCCGCGTGACGGGCCGGCTGGCCGCGGTCGAGGCCGCGCTGCCCACGACGGACGCCCTGCTGGAGCTCGCCTCCCGCGGCGGCGAGATCGACGTGCCGACGCTGATCGCGCAGCGCGAGCGGCTCCGGGCGGTCCGCCGGACGATCCTCGCGGCCCGTGCCGAGGACCGCCGCGCGCGCCTCGCCCTCGCGCGCGCCCTCGGCGACCCCGCCGCCGGCCTCTCCCTCGACCTCGACTAGCCCATGCGCCCCTTCCCGATCCTGGCGAGCGCGCTCGTGCTCCTCACCGCTCTGCCGGCCCGCGCCGGCGGCGACCCGTCCGACGGCCACTCGCACGGCCCCGACGGCGGCGGCGCGGCGGCGGCGGTCGGGCCGGGCGTCATGACGGCGGCGGCGATGACGGGCCGCTTCGAGGTCGTGCTGAAGCACGCGCCCGTGCGCGGCGGCGAGCCCTACGCCGGCACGCTCTACCTCGCCGACTACGCGACGAACCGGCCCGTCGCCGGGGCGGCGGTGACGGTCGCGGCGCTCGGCGCGGCCGGCGCGCCGTTCAGCGTCGAGGCGACGGCCGAGCCGGGCGTCTACGCGGTCACACGCGCGGGCGGCTTCCCGGCGGACGGCCGCTACGACGTCACCGTGACCGTCGAGGCTGGCGGCGCGCGCGACCTCGTGCTCCTGAGCGGGCTCGCCATCGGCCCGGCGGCTGTGCCGGCAGAGACTGTCGCGGACGCCGGCGAGGCGGGCGGCGTGCCGTGGCTCTGGGTCCTCACCGTGGGCGCGCTCGCGGCCGGGCTCGCCCTCTTCCTCGTCCGCAGCGCGCGCCAGCGCCGGACCGCGCCACCGCCCACCGGCCCGGACCTGCCGGCCTCCGCTGCTGCCGTGCCCTCGCGCCAGCCCGAACCCTCCCTCCCATGACGCCGACCCTCCGCAGCCCCCGCCTCGGGGCCGCCCTCGCGCTCGCGCTCGCCATCGGTGCCGCCGGTGTGCTCCGGCAGGACGCTCAGGCCCACGGGGGCGACGACCACGGCGACGCGGCCGCCGCCGGGCCGCCGCCCTCGGGCGACACGCTCGTCGTGGATCAGGGCGCGCAGTTCGCGCTCGGCCTCATCACGGCCGTCGCCGACACGCAGGCCGTCGCCGAGACGCTCCGGCTCCAGGGCGCGCTCGTCCCGTCGCCCGAGGGCGAGGCCGTCGTGTCGTCGCCGCAGGCCGGCCGGCTCGTCGCGAGCCGCCTGCCGTCGGTCGGGCAGATGGTCCGCGCGGGCCAGTCCATCGGCACCGTCGAGGGCTCCATCTCCGCGCCCGACGTGGCCAGCCTGCGGGCGTCGCGCGCCGCGGCCGATGCCGACGTCGCGCAGGCGCAGGCCGACGTGACGCGGCTGCGCGCGCTCGCGCGCGTCGTGGCCGGCAAGGAGATCCAGGCCGCCGAGATCCGCCTCCGCGGCGCGCAGGCGCAGGCGGCCGCGCTCGCGGGCGCGCTCGGGGCCGGCAACCGCTACGCCCTCACCATTCCCGTCTCGGGCGTCGTCGCCGAGGTCACGGCCACGCCGGGCCAGCAGGTCGAGGCCGGGCAGCCGCTGCTGCGCGTCGTGGACCTGTCGCGGATGCAGGCGCGCGGGCGCGTTTTCGAGCGCGACCTCGGCCGCCTCCGCGACGCCACGTCGACTACGGCGCTCGTCACGGCCGACGCCTATCCGGACGTCGACTTCCGCGCGCGCTTCCTCTCGACCGGGGCCGTCGTGGACCCGGCGTCGCGGACCGTCGACGCGGTCTTCTCGGTCGAGAACACGCGCGGGCTGCTCAAGGCCGGCCAGACCGTCACCATCGACGTGCCCGTGAGCGCGACGGCCCGGCTCGTCGTCGTGCCCGCGAGCGCCATCGTGCGCGACGAGAGCGGCGCGCCGGCCGTGTTCGTCCACCCGCTCCCTGAGGCGTTCGTGCGCCGCCGGGTCCGCTTGGGCGCGACGACGGCGGCCGGCGTCGCGGTGCTGTCCGGCCTCTCGGCCGGCGAGCGCGTCGTCGTCGAGGGCGCGTACAGCCTCCGGCCCACGGGCTAACCCATGTTCGACCGCATCATCGCGTTCTCGATCGCCAACCGCCTCCTCGTCGTGGCGGCGGCGGCCCTGCTGCTCGTCTATGGGACGGTCGTCCTCGTCGGGCTGCCGGTCGACGTGCTGCCGGACCTCAACCGGCCGACGGTGACGCTGCTGACGGAGGCCGAGGGGCTCGCGCCCGAGGAGGTCGAGACGCTCGTGACGCTGCCCATCGAGCAGGCCATGAACGGCGCGCCGGGCGTCGAGCGCGTCCGCAGCGTGAGCGGCATCGGGCTGAGCATCGTCTACGTCGAGTTCGGGTGGGGCAACGACACGTACCTCACGCGGCAGCAGGTGTCCGAGCGCCTCCAGACGATCACGCTGCCCGAGGGCGTCACGCCGGCGATGGGGCCGATCTCGTCCGTGATGGGCCAGATCCTGCTCGTCGGCCTCACGGCCGAGCCCGGGGCGGATTCGTCGGCCGCGGACCCGCTCGCGCTCCGCGACCTCGCCGAGTACACGCTCCGCCCGCGCCTGCTCGCCATCCCCGGCGTGTCGAACGTGATCGCGATCGGTGGCGGCGTGCGGCAGGTCCAGGTCACGCCCGACCCGGCGCGGCTGCGCGCGTTCAACCTGACGCTCGAGGACGTCGAGGCGGCGCTCGCGGGCGTAGCCGACAACGGGACCGGCGGCTACCTCGACCGCGGCGGCGAGGAGTCGCTCGTCCGCGTCGTCGGGCGGACGGCCGACCTCGGCGAGATCGGGCGGACCGTCATTCCGGCCTCGACCGGCACGACGGCCGCGACCGTCGCCGACGTCGCCGTCGTCGCGTGGGGGCCGCAGACGCGCCGCGGCGACGCGGGCATCGACGGCCGGCCCGGCGTCATCCTCTCGGTCGAGAAGCAGCCCGGTGCCAACACGGTCGCGCTCACGGAGACCCTCGACGACGCGCTCGACGAGATCGAGGCGACGCTCCCCGAGGGCGTCCGGCTCCAGCGCAACGTCTTCCGGCAGGGGCCCTTTATCGAGGCCGCCATCGGCAACGTCGAGGAGGCGCTCCGCGATGGCGCGATCCTCGTCGTGATCATCCTGTTCCTGTTCCTGCTCAACGTCCGCACGACCGCGATCACGCTGACGGCGATCCCGCTCTCAATCGTGATCACCGCGCTCGTGTTCAAGGGGTTCGGCGTCGGCATCAACACGATGACGCTCGGCGGGCTCGCCGTCGCCATCGGCGAGTTGGTGGACGACGCGATCGTCGACGTCGAGAACGTGTTCCGGCGCTTGCGCGAGAACCACGCGGCCGGCCGGCCGAAGTCGCCGCTGCTCGTCGTCCAAGAGGCGTCGAGCGAGGTCCGCTCGTCGATCATCTACGCGACGATCCTGATCATCCTCGTCTTCCTGCCGCTGTTCGCGCTCGGCGGCATCGAGGGCAAGATCTTCGCCCCGCTCGGCGTCGCCTACATCACGTCGATCCTCGCGAGCCTCGTCGTCGCGATGACGGTCACGCCGGCGCTCTGCGCGTACCTGCTCCCGAACTCGAAGGCGATCACGGAGCGCGAGAAGGACAGCCCGCTCGTGCGCCACCTCAAGGCGCTCGACGAGCGGCTGCTCCGGCGGACGCTCCGGCACCCCGAGGTCGTGATGGCCGGAGCGGGCGTGCTCGTGCTCGCGGCGCTCCTCGCCGTCCCGCTCTTCGGGCGGACGTTCCTGCCGGCCTTCAACGAGGGCTCGTACACGGTCAACGTCCAGCTCGCGCCGGGGACGAGCCTCGACGAGTCGGTCCGGATCGGGACCGTCGCCGAGCGCCGCCTGCTCGCCGTGCCCGGCGTCGCGTCGACGGGCCGGCGGACGGGCCGCGCCGAGCGCGACGAGCACGCCGAGGGCGTCCACTACAACGAGATCGACGTCGAGCTGACCGAGGCCGCCGAGGCCGACGAGGTCTTGCCGGCCATGCGCGAGGCGCTCGCCGGGCTGCCCGGCGCGTCCGTGAGCATCGGGCAGCCCATCGGGCACCGGCTGGACCACCTCCTCTCGGGCGTCCGCGCGCAGGTGGCGGTGAAGGTCTTCGGGCCGGACCTCGCCACGCTCCGCGCGACCGGCGAGAGGGTCCGCGCCACGCTGGCCGGCGTGCCCGGCATGGTCGACGTCTCGACCGAGAAGCAGGTCCTCATCCCGCAGGTCCGCGTCGAGGTCGACCGCGAGGCCGCGCAGCGGGTCGGGGCCAACGTGGGCGAGCTCGCCGCGGCCGTCGAGACGGCCTTCGCCGGCGAGGTCGTGGCCCAGGTCGTCGAGGGCCAGCGGGCCTACGACGTCGTCGTGCGCTACCCCGAGGGCGCCCGGGCCGACCCGCGCGCGCTCGAATCCGTCCTCGTGCCGACGCGCGGCGGGCCCGTCCCGCTGTCGTCCGTCGCGCGCGTCGTGGAGAGCGTCGGGCCGAACCAGGTCGTCCGCGAGAACGTGCAGCGGCGGATCGTGGTCAGCGCCAACGTAGCCGGCCGCGACCTCGTCGGGGCGGTCGAGGAGGCGCAGGCGCGCGTCGCGGCCGACGTCGACCTCCCCGAGGGCTACTTCGTCGAGTTCGGCGGGCAGTTCGAGAGCCAGCGCTCGGCGACGCGGCTCATCTCGATCCTCTCGCTGTTCTCGCTCGCGGGGATGGTCCTCGTGCTGTACGTCCACTTCCGGTCCGCCCGGATCGTGGCGCAGGTGATGCTCAACATCCCGCTCGCGCTCGTGGGCAGCGTCGTCGCGCTGTGGCTCTCGGGCCAGCCGCTCTCGATTGCGGCGCTCGTCGGGTTCATCACGCTGACCGGGATCGCGAGCCGCAACGGGATCATGATGATCTCGCACTACCTGCACCTCGTCCGCGTCGAGGGCGAGACGTTCTCGGAGCACATGGTCGTCCGGGGCTCGCTCGAGCGGCTCGTGCCGGTCCTGATGACGGCGATGACGGCCGGGCTGGCGCTCGTGCCGCTCGTGCTCTCGGCCGGCGAGCCCGGCAAGGAGATCCTCTACCCCGTCGCCGTCGTGATCCTCGGCGGGCTGATCTCGTCGACGCTGCTCGACATCGTCGTGACGCCCGCCGTCTTCTTCCGCTACGGCGAGCCGGCGCTCGCGGCGTTCCTCGAGGCCGAAGAGGCCGGCTCCGAGCTGGACGCGCCGCCTTTCGAGGCGGGCGACGGCCGCACCGACGACGTCCCGGCCGTCGCGGCACCGCAGCCGGCCTGACCCGCTTTTCACCCTTCCCGTTTTCCCAATCACCCCACCGCCATGACCCGCACCCTCCTGTTCGCGCTCCCGCTCCTCGCCCTCGCCGCCTGCCAGGACGCCCCCGCCGACGCGGCCGGTGCCGAGGCGGCCGGCGCGGAAACGAGCGCCGCACCGCCCGCCGCAGCCTCCGAAGGCGACGACCACGGCCACGACGCCCCGCACGGCGGGACCGTCAAGACGGCCGGCGGCGGCCACCTCGAGCTCGTCGTCGACGGGCGCGAGCTGAAAGTGTACCCGCTCGACGGCGAGGAGGCCGGGCTCCCCGTCACCGCCATCGCGGGGGCGCAGACCATCGTCCAGCCCCAGAGCGGGTCCGCCCAGACGGTCGCGCTCGCCCCGATGGGCGACCACCTCATGGGGACCGTCCCGGCGGGCGTCACGGCGTACACGGCCATCGTGACCGTGCCTGTCGCCGGCGAGACGCGCTCGGCCCGCTTCGAGGTCGGCCTCGACGGCGACACCGACCACGCCCACTGATCTCCTCTCGCCCTCTCCTTAACCCCCACCCCCGATGACCCGCTCCGCTCTCCTCCTCACCCTCCTCCTCCCGCTCGCGGCGTGCCAGCCGGCCGTCGAGCCCGATGCCCAGACGGCCGGATCGACGGCCGACACGTCCGCGATGGCCGGCATGGATCACGGCGCGATGGGCCACGACATGGCGCGCTCGTCCTACACCGACCTCGCCTTTCTCGACGGCATGACGATGCACCACCAGATGGCCGTCGACATGGCGCAGGCGGCCGTGACGAAGGCGGCCTCGGCCGACGTGCGCGCGATGGCGCAGCAGATGGTGACCGACCAGAAGGCCGAGATCGCGCAGATGGGGGCCTGGCGCCAGCAGTGGTTCCCCGGCGAGGCCGCGCCCGACACGACGGTGTCGGCCGACGACATGGCGGCGATGGGCATGAGCATGGATATGCCCGGGCTCACCCGGGCGACCGGCCCGGCCTACGACCGGATGTTCCTCCAGAGCATGACCCCGCACCACGCCGGGGCCATCACGATGGCGGCCGAGGCGCAGATGCACTCCCGGCGGCCCGAGGTCCGCGCGCTCGCCGAGACGATCATCGCGGCGCAGGCCCGCGAGATCGGCGAGATGCAGCGGATGATCGAGGCGATGCCCGCCCGCCCGTCGCGGCCGGCCGACAGCACCGCGGCCGGGCAGTAGACCGATCTCACACCCCGCCGGGACGCCGCGGCCTCCACCCGGCGGGGCTCTTCTCCGAGGCTGACTCTCTCCAACCCTCTCTCGTCATGGATCACTCCGCCCACACCAACCCCGGCCGCGCCCACGCCCACATGGACGAGGCGATGCAGCGCTGCATCCAGGCCTGTCTCGACTGCCTCGTCGCGTGCGAGGACTGCGCCGACGCCTGCATCGGGATGCAGATGCCGGGCATGGACGCCTGCGTCCGCCGCTGCCGCGACTGCGCGGACCTCTGCGCGCTCTGCGCGCGGTTCATGGCCCGCGGCTCGGACATGCACGCCGCGCTCTGCGGCCTCTGCGCCGACGCCTGCGAGGCGTGCGCGGCCGAGTGCGAGGCGCACGACCACGACCACTGCACGCGGTGCGCAGAGGCGTGCAGCCGCTGCGCCGCCGAGTGCCGCGCGATGGCCGCCCCTGTGGCCTAGACATCCGGGGCTATCGCCCTCTCGCGCCCCACCGGCCGTGACCGCCATCGACCACCTCGTCTCGATCCTCGCCTGCCCGGACTGCCGGTCAGGCCTCGCCTTCACGGCGGCCGCACAGCCCGCGTCGGCGCAGGGGCCGTACGGCGTTCTGCGCTGCCCGTGCGCGACGTACCCCGTCGTCGACGGCGTGCCGGTGATGCTGAGAGGGACGGTCGCCGTCCGGTCCATCTCCGATGCCCGCGTCGTCGGCGGAGGGCCGGAGCCCGACGCGCTCGTCCGGCTCATCGAGGCCGGCAGGGGCGAGGACGCCCTCGTGAGCCTGCTCGCCGCGCCCGTCTGCCCGTGGCCGCTCAACCTGACCGCGCTCGGGCGAGCCGGGAGCCAGGCCGAGCCGCTCCGCTCGGCGACGCTCGCCCTGCGCCGGCGCACGCTGCGCCGGTGGCTCCGCACCGGTGACCGGACGGCCGAGGACTGGCTGAGCCTGTTCTACTGGCGCTCGCCGACGCTCTTCGACCCGTTCAGCTACTTTTTCTTCCGCTTCGCCCAGCCGCGGCACCTCGCCCTTCTCGCGCTCGCGCCCGCGCTGCCGGCTGGCCGGCCGGTGCTGGACCTCGCGTGCGGCTACGGCCACGCCCTCCACTCGCTCACGGCGTGCGACGCGCCCCGCGACGCCGTCGGGGTGGACCAGAACTTCCACCAGGCGTGGGTCGGGCAGCACTGGGTCGCGCCGGCCGCGCGGTTCGTCTGCGCCGACGCCGAGCGCCCGCTGCCCTTCCGCGACGCCGCGTTCGGCTCGGCCCTCTGCGCCGACGCCTTCCACTACCTCACCGGCAAGGCAGCCAGCCTCGCCGAGATGCAGCGCGTCGCCAGGACGGTCGTGCTCGCCCGCGTTGGCAACATGCGCGTGGAGCCCCACGAGGGCACCGAACTCACGCTCGAGGGCTACCGCGACCTGTTCGGGCCGTGGCCGAGCCGGTGGTTCGGCGAGGACGCGCTCGCCGACGCCTACCTCCGCGGCGAAACGCCGGATCTGTCGGTGCCGGCCGACGGGGCCGCCCTCGCGGACGCGAAGTGGCTCTACGCCGTCGCAGCCGAGGCCGCCGACGCGCTGCCGGCCGGCAGGCCGGCGGACGAGCGGCTCCACTCGGCGGGCATGCTCGCGCCGAACCCGGCGTACGGCGCGCGACGGGCCGGCGCGGCGCTGGCGCTCCGCTTCCGCTTCCCGTCGCCGTGGTACGCCTTCGAGAACGCCCGCATGGCGGAGTACCACGCCCCGACGGCGACGCTCGGCCCGGAGGCGCTCCGCGACCTGGCCGCCGGCGCGCGGACTGCGCGGCTCGACGCCCTCGCCGAGCGGTTTGTCGTGATCGGCCTGCCGACCCGGTACGCGCGCCGCCGGGGCCGTCCGTGGCCCGTCGCGGCCCACCGAGCCCTCACCTTCGGGGCCGCGCGGCTCCGGCGCCAGGGCCAATCGGGCCGCGGCGAGCCGGCGGGACCGCTGCCGTAACTCGGCCTCCTGTCTCGCGCCCCTCGTCTCGCTCACTCCTCACATCCCACGGCGGGCATGAGCCCACACCCGGCGTTCCAGATCTGGGGACGCGCTGCGGGCACTGCCCTCACGCCGACCGGGCCGGTGTCGCCACGTCGTCGAGGAGGAAATCGCCGGCTGAACGCCTCAGCCGCCCGCACCAAATCCTGGCCCGACCCCGCCCGTGCTCCACCTCGCCCTCCACGCTCTCGTCCCCGGACTCGTCGCCGCCCTGTTCTGCCGCCCGGCGTGGGGGCGGGCGTGGCTCGTGATGCTGGCGACGATGCTCGTCGACGTGGACCACCTGCTCGCGACGCCCGTCTACGATCCCGGCCGGTGCAGCATCGGCTTCCACCCGCTTCACACGGCCCCGATGACCGCGGTCTACGCCGTGCTCGCGCTGCCGAGCCGCACCCGCCTCATCGGCGTCGGCCTCCTCATCCACATGGCGCTCGACGGGCTGGACTGCCTCGTCTGACGCCCCCTTGCCCCAGGGGACGTTTCCTGGTGCTCGTCCCCGCCGGCCCCACCCATGACGCCCCATCCCGATTCCCAGCCCGGCCCCGAGCCCCACGACCACACCCACGGCTCCGAGCCGCCCCCCGGAGTGGCCCACGGGCATGGCGGGGCGGACGGGGCGCACGCCGCCGACCGCGCGCCGCGCACGCGGCAGGAAGCACCCGTGGACCACGGCGGCGGCGTGCCCCGCTACGACGACCTGGCCGAGACGCCGCCTCGTCCGGGCGGCGGCGAGCAGCAGGCCGAGGTCGCGGACGCCGCCCGCGAGGCCCTCCGCGAGAGCGCGGGCGGTGCCCCGGCCGGCCACGATGCTCACGCCGGTCACACGATGCCGGAGGCCCCCACCGGCCACGGCGGCCACGGCGGCCACGACAAGCACGCCGGCCACAGCCCCGAGATGTTCCGGGCCAAGTTCTGGGGCAGCCTCGCGCTCACCGTCGGCGTCCTCGCCTTCGACGAGCACTTCCTCGGCCTCATCGGGCTCCGCCTGCCCAGCGTCCCGTTCGCCGACTACGTCGCGCCTGTGCTCGGGACGGCCCTCTACGCCTACGGCGGGTGGCCCTTCCTCCAGGGTGCCCGCCGCGAGCTCGGCGACCGCGCCCCGGGCATGATGACGCTCATCGCGCTCGGCATCTCCGTCGCGTTCGTCTACAGCCTCGCCGTCACGCTCGGCCTCTCCGCCGGGATGGCGCTCTGGTGGGAGCTCGCGACGCTCGTGACCATCATGGTGCTCGGGCACTGGATCGAGATGGCGAGCGCGCAGCAGGCCGGCCGGGCGCTCGAGCACCTCGCCGAGCTCGTGCCCGACGTAGCGCACCGGCTCGTCGGCGGCCGCGCCGAGAACGTCCCGGTCGGGAGCCTCGCCGAGGGCGACCACGTCCTCGTCCGCCCCGGCGAGCAGGTCCCCGTCGACGGGGCCGTCGCCGAGGGCGCGTCGAGCGTCAACGAGGCCTTCCTCACGGGCGAGTCGCGTCCGGTCGAGAAGGCCGTCGGGGCCGAGGTCGTCGCCGGGTCGGTCAACGGCGAGGGCGCGCTCACCGTCGTCGTCACGCGGACGGGCGAGCGGACGACGCTCTCGCAGATCCGCCGGCTCGTCGAGGAGGCGCAGGGCTCCAGGAGCCGCTTCCAGACCCTCGCCGACCGGGCCGCCGGCTGGCTGTTCTACATCGCGCTCGTGTCGGGCGTCGCCACGTTCGCGGTCTGGCTCGCCCTCGGGGCGACGCTGGATTACGCCGTCGTCCGCGCCGTGACGGTCCTGGTGATGGCGTGCCCGCACGCGTTGGGCCTTGCGATCCCGCTCGTGGTCGTGAACGGGACGGCGCTGGCGGCGAAGCACGGCCTGCTGGTGCGCAACCGCGAGGCCTTCGAGCGCGCCCGCGACGTCCGCGTGGTCGCCTTCGACAAGACGGGCACGCTCACCGAGGGCCGGCACGGCTTGCGAGCCGTCTACGCCGACCCGGCCGGGCCGTCCGAGGACGAGGCGCTCCGGCTCGCCGCAGCCCTGGAGGCGAGGAGCGAGCACCCGCTCGGGGCGGCCATCGTCGGCGAGGCCGAGCGGCGCGGGCTCGCCGTGCCGCCCGTCGAGGGGTTCGAGGTCGCGGCCGGGCGCGGCGTCTCCGGCACCGTCGAAGGGACGGCGTACCGGATCGGCCGGCCCGAGTGGGCGTCGGAGAGCGGCGGGGCGTTCTCGGACGCGCTCCGGGGCGGGCTCGCCGAGGCCGAGGCGCGCGGCGAGAGCGTGGTGGCGCTGACGGACGGCACCCGCGTGCTCGGCCTGTTCGCGCTCGCCGACCGCGTCCGCGAGAGTGCCCGCGAGGCCGTCACCCGGCTCCGGGCCGCGGGCGTCGAGGCGGTCATGATCACCGGCGACGCCGAGGCCGTCGCGCAGACCGTCGCGGCCGACCTGGGGCTCACGCGGGTCTACGCCCGCGTGCTCCCGGCCGACAAGGCGGCGCTCATCCGCAGTCTCCGCGAGGGCACCCCGGGCGGGCACCCGTCTGCGGTCGCGTTCGTCGGGGACGGGATCAACGACGCCCCGGCGCTCCTCGAGGCCGACCTCGGGGTCGCCATCGGGGCCGGGACGAACGTCGCCATCGAGTCGGCCGACGTCGTCCTCGTCAAGAGCGACCCGCTCGACGCCGTGCGGGCGCTCGCGCTCTCGCGGGCGACGTACCGCAAGATGGTCCAGAACCTGTTCTGGGCGACGGGCTACAACGTCGTCGCGCTGCCGCTCGCGGCCGGCGTGGCGGCTCCCTGGGGCGTCGTGCTCTCGCCGGCCGTCGGGGCCGTCTTCATGACCGCCTCGACGGTGATCGTGGCCGTAAACGCGGTCCTGCTCCGCCGCACCCGGCTCGATTAGCCGCCTCCGCGGTGCTCTCCGCCCTCGGCGAGGTGGCCCCGTGCCTATCGGTGGCGTCGAGCGGTGGAGCGTGCTGCGGGGCGACGGTGCCGCCCGCCTCGGTGCCCCGCCCGCCTCGGTGCCCCTCGTCCCAGGCACGTCCTCCCCCCTATGCCCCTGCCCTCCCGGTTCCGCGACGCCGTCCGCGCGCTCAAGCGCGACGCCGTCGCGGTGTACCTCGCCGCCCGCGATCCGCGCACGCCCTGGGCGGCCCGGCTCCTCGCGGCCGCCGTGGCAGCGTACGCGCTGAGCCCCATCGACCTCATCCCCGACGTCATCCCCGTCCTCGGCCTGCTCGACGACCTCGTGCTGGTCCCGCTCGGCGTGGCGCTCGTCGTCCGCCTGGTCCCTCCCGCCGTGATGGCCGACGCCCGTGCTCGTGCAGCCGTGCTCGCCGACCGTCCTGTGAGCCGGATTGCCGCGGCCGTCATCGTCGGGGTATGGATCGCGCTCGCCGTCGGGGCCGCGTTCCTCGTCTGGCCCGCCCTCCGCCCGTAGACCGGGCCGTCGTCCGCCATGCGGATGCGGCTGAGCCCGCCTCCTCGGACCGGATTTGCCCGGCGGGACGACAGAGTCGGGCAACGTCGCAGATCTTACAGCGTGACGCGGTCGACCTGAGGCTGTCATCCTGAGCGAGCGCAGCGAGTCGAAGGATCTCTGACGAGCACCGCGCCCCGCTCGTCAGAGATGGGCTGCGCCGTCGCTTCGCGGTCTTCGACTGCGGCCGGTGAGGTGATCTCACCTCACTCGGGCCTCCGCTCAGGATGACGTCGGGCCCGCCTCACGTCAACGATGTCGCGCTGTATACCATCTCCGTCAAATGCCAGTGCTTCATTTCTTGTCATCCCGCCGGGTGAACCCGGACCTGCCCCCGAGCCGGGATCTGCTTTTTCAGGTGGATCGAGAAAGTCAGATCCCGGCTCAAGCCCGGGATGACAAAGTGGGATGCACTGCCATTCTGCGCAAACGGTATTACCCGGAACCCTGTCCGTCGGGGCTCTGCGCGACGCGACGCGCCGCCTTTTTGCAGCCGCCGGCAGGGCCGGACCGGCACGATTGGTGCCTGATGCGCGTTGATTCCCGGTTCGTGCGCGCCGTGCAACCGTGCGCACGGCCAGTCCGTCCGACCCGCCACCGTCTGTCTTCCTACCTCTCAGCCCGACTATGCGCGCCGCCACCCGCCGTCTCTCGACGGCCCTGCTCGTCGCCGCCGCCTTCCTCGGCGGCATCTTCTTCGTGACCTCGGCGGCCAACCTCGCCGGCGTGCCCGCCCTCTTCCGCAGCGCGGACGCGCAGCGCGCCGCGACGGCCGAGCAGGCCGTCGCGACGGCCGAGGAGCTCGGGCAGGCGTTCTCGTCCGTCGCCGAGCGCGTCAACCCGGCCGTGGTGCAGGTCCGCTCGACGCGCCTCGCGCGGCCGAGTGCGCAGGGCGGGCCGTTCGGCGGGCAGAACCCGTTCGGCGGGCAAGACCCGTTCGGCGGCCAGGACCCCTTCGGCGGGCAGGGCGAGCTGGACGGGCTCGGCTCGGGCGCGTTCATCCGCGCCGACGGCTACATCGTCACCAACAACCACGTCGTCGAGGGCGCGGACGAGCTCTCCGTGCGCCTCTTCGACGGCAGCGTGCTGCCGGCGACGGTCGTCGGGGCGGACCCGTTCTCGGACATCGCCGTGCTGAAGGTGGACCCGGTCGACGGGGCGGACTTCCCGGCGCTGACCTTCGCCGCGTCGTCCGAGCTGCGCGTCGGGCAGTGGGTGCTCGCCTTCGGGAGCCCGCTGAGCGAGGACCTCTCGAACACCGTCACCAACGGCATCGTCTCCAGCCTCGGCCGCTACCAAGGCGGGCAGGGCTCGATCTCGAATTACATCCAGACCGACGCCGCGGTCAACCCCGGCAACTCGGGCGGCCCGCTGACGAACCTCCGCGGCGAGATCGTCGGCCTCAACTCGGCCATCGCGACGCGCTCGGGCGGCTTCCAGGGCATCTCGTTCGCCGTCCCGTCGGACATCGTGCGCAACACGGCGGACCAGCTCGTGGCCTCTGGGACGGTCCAGCGCGGCTTCCTCGGCATCTCGTTCGGGCCCGTCAGTCCGAGCCTCGCCCGCCGCCTCGACGTCGGGCCCGGCGGCGCGCTCATCGCCGAGACGACCGAGGACGGGGCCGGCCGTGAGCCCGCGGCCGAGGCCGGCCTCCGCCCCGACGACGTCATCACGGCCGTCGACGGGACCGTGCTCACGGACAGCCGCCAGCTCGTGTCGCTCGTGTCCAACAAGCGCCCCGGCGAGACGGTCGAGCTGACGTACAACCGCGACGGCGACGCGCGCACGGCGACGGTCCGGCTGGGCACGCGCCCCGGCGAGGAAGACATGGCGGCGGCGACGGGCCGTACGCCGCGCCGCGCGCCGACGGCCGCGCCGGCCGAGCCCGAGCCGCACTCCGCGCTCGGCCTCACCGTGCAGGACCTCACGCCGACCATCGCGCGCCGTCTGGGCGTCGAGAGCGGCGTCGAGGGCGTCGCGGTGACCGCCGTCGAGCGCTCGTCCGAGGCCTTCCGCGACGCGCAGATCCGCGAGGGCCTCGTCATCACCGAGATCAACCGCCAGCCCGTGCGGACGGTCGCGGAGCTGCAGCGGGCCATCGCAGCCGTCCCGACCGGGGAGACGTTCCTCGTGCGGGTGCTGGCCCCGGGCGGCCAGTCGCGCCTGACGGCGCTGACCAAGCGCGGCTAACGCACAGGCCAGCGGGGAATGGGGACCGGGTAAACCCGGACCGGCGGCCAGCGGGGAATGCGTCCCGGCTGGCCGCTCTGCGTTCGGGCAGCGACGCATTCCGCATTTCCCCATCCCCCATCCCGCATCCCCTATCCCCCTCCCCGCTACCTTCCCCGACGCCACCCCTGCCCGCATGACGCCCGCCCCGACGCTCGACCGCGCCACGATCCACGCCTGGCCCAAGGCCGAGCTCCACGTCCACCTCGACGGCTCGCTGCGGCTCGGGACGCTGCTGGACCTCGCCCGCGCGCAGGGCAAGGACGACCTGCTGCCCGCGGACACCGAGGCCGGCCTCGCCGAGGCGCTGCGCAAGATCGACGGCTCGGCCACGCTCGAGGAGTACCTCGCGTGGTTCGGCTACTCGATCCCGCTCATGCAGACGCGCGACGCGCTCTACCGCATCGCGTTCGAGCTCGCCGAGGACGCGGCGCAGGAGAACGTCCGCTATCTCGAGGTCCGCTACGGGCCGATCCTGCACACCGAGGCCGGCCTCACGATGTGGCAGGTCAACGACGCCGTCCTCGCCGGGCTCGCCGACGCGTCCAAGAAGTACGGCATCCGCACGGGCGTGATCGTGTGCGGCCTGCGCGACCGCTTCGAGTCCGCCTCGCTGGCTCAGGCCGAGCTCGCCGTGTCGTACCGCGACAAGGGCGTGCTCGGCTTCGACCTCGCCGGCGGCGAGCGCGGCAACCCGGCCGATATGCACGGCTCGGCGTTCTACACGGCCCGCAAGCACCTGCTCAACATCACCGTCCACGCCGGCGAGTCCTTCGGGCCGGCCTCGATCCGGCAGGCGCTCTTCAAGTGCGGCGCGCACCGCATCGGCCACGGCGTCACGCTCGGGCAGGACCCGGACCTGCTGCGCTACTTCGTCGACCGCCAGATCCCGCTCGAGGTCTGCCCGACGTCGAACGTCCAGACGCACGTCGTGGCGTCCTACGAGGCGCACCCGGTCGCGGAGTACGTCCGCGCCGGCGTCCCGGTGACGATCTCGACCGACAACCGCCTCTTCTCGCACACGACGGTCACGGACGAGTTGTGGCTGGCGCACACGCGCTGCGGCATCCCCGCCGACGCGCTCCGCGAAATCGTGCTCAACGGCTTCCGCCACGCCTTCCTGCCGCACGCCGAGAAGGCGGCGATGCTGGCCGAGGTGACGCCGCTCGTGTGCCTGCCCGAGCCCGCCGAGGCTGCCGAGCCCGTCGCGGCGTGACGCGCGCGGCGGCGCTGCTCGCGGCGCTGCTCGCGGCGCTGCCGCTCGCCGTGCTGCTCGCGCTCGGCGG
>JAYWIE010000105.1:0-4519 GCA_043789155.1 Rubricoccaceae bacterium
CCGCCGGCCGAGTTCCGCCCGCCCGCGCGCGGACGGGCGGCCCGCGCGCCGCTCCCGTCGTGGGTCGTGCTCGCGCTCGGCAGCGCCGCCCTCTCGGCCCTGAGCCTGCTGGCGCTGCTGGCGCTGCGCCCGTTCGACGCCGCTCCTGACGCCGCGGACGTCGTCGCCACGGAGACCGTCGCCGCCACGCCCGCCCCGGCCGACACTGCGCCGGTCGCCGCCGAGCCGACCGGTCCCGCCGCGGCGAGCTTCGGCACCGACCCGACGCCCGTTCCGGCCGACGTCCTCGCCCGCCTCGAGGCGGCCAGCAACGAGCCGCTGCACGGCGAGCTGTCGCAGCTGCTCCGCGCGATCCAGGTCGGATTCGGCTCACAATCCGCCCAGGTGGACCCCGCCCTCCGCCCCTACACGGTCCGCATGGCGAGCCGGTTCGAGTGGAACCCGGATACCTTCCACATCGCCGTCGCGGCCCCGTCGGCCGACCTGGCCGCGGCACGCGTCGCGACGCTCCAGCGCGTCTTCGGCGACGCCGTCGCCGCGCGGCGGCTCCTGATCGAGCCGACGACCGGCCCGGACGCCCTCACCCTCGCTCCTCGATAATCCGATGTTCCAGCTCATCGTCACCGTCCTGCTCTGCGCGGCCGGGCTCGCGGCCGGTGCCGCGAGTGCCTACTACTTCCTCCGCGCCCGCCGGCAGGAGGCGGCCGCGCCAGACCCGACCGACACCGTCGTCGAGATGCGGGCGCTCGGGCAGCGGATCGAGACGCTCGTCGGGCAGCAGCAGCTCCAGGGCGAGACCGCCCGCCACCAGATGGCCCAGAAGATGGAGGCCGTCGTCGAGAGCGTGACCCAGCAGCGGACGCACGTCGCCGGGCTCCAGAGCGAGCTGCGCCACGAGGTCCGCCGGCGCGACGCCGAGATGGACGAGATCCGGCACCAGCTCACCTCGATCCAGCAGATGGCGACGCGGACGGCGCTGCCGGCCGCGCCCGCTGCCGCGCTCCCGCCCGTGGAGCCCACGCCGGTCCAGGCCGAGCCGGTCCAGGCCGAGCCGGTCTTCGCCGCCCCGCCGCTCGCCGCCGAGCCGCCCGCCGCGAGTCCGCCCGACGCGTTCGAGATCGCCGCGTTCGAGCCCCTCGCGGCCGCCGCGCCGGTCGCCACGTTCGAGCCCACGGGCGACGGCTTCGCCGCGTCGTTCAGCGACGGTGGATGGGACGTCGGCGTGACGCCAGCAGCGACGCAGACGGCAGAGGACGCCCGCCCCTTCGCCGATCCGTTCGCGCTCGACCCGCCTCCGGCCCAGACCCCGCCGTTCGACGGCGCGCCGGGCGTCACCTTCGAAGACCTCACGCCCGAGGAGACGCCCGCCCCCGTGCCGGCCTTCGAGACGCCCGCGTTCGAGACGCCGGCCTTCGAGACGCCCGCCTTCGAGACGCCGGCCTTCGGATCGTCCGCGTTCACCGCACCCGCCGTCGAGGTGCCCGCGTTCGCCCCGATGACGTTCCAGCCAGCGGGGTTCAGCGCCCCGGCGTTCAGCCCCGCCGCACCCGCCGCGCCCGCTGTCTCGGCTCCGCCCTCGGAGACCGCGTGGGTCGCCCGTGCAGACCGTCCCGAGCCGACCGCGAGCCTCCCGACCTTCGACGTCCCGACCTTCGGAGTCCCGACGTTCGACGTCCCGTCGTTTGACGCGCCGGCCGCTGAAGCCCCCGCGCCTCCGGCGGTCGACCCCGCCGCGCCGTTCGTCGCCCCCGCCGGAGCCGACCGCCTCACCGTCATCGCGTCCATCGACGAGCTCACGCAGCAGGCGCTCTACATGGCCGGCGTCACCACGCTCGACGAGATCGCGCGCTGGGGCCGGACCGACGCGCGCCGTATCTCGTCCACCGTCTCCGTCTCTGAGGACACGATCCTCAACCAGTGGGTTTTCGAGGCGCAGGCCGCGCTGTTCCAGTCGTTCTCGTCCGCGCAGCGGTAGGGAAGGGTTGAGAGGTGAAGAGGTTGAAGGGTCGAGAGGTTTGGAAGGCGAGGGGACGTAGGTCGGAGCTCGGCCGGTCTTCCCCCCAACCCTGTAACCCCTCGACCTCTCAACCTCAGAACGTGCCCTTCGTGCTCGGCAGCGGGTCGCCGGCGGCGTCGCGGCGGACGGCGGCGCGGACGGCCCGGCCCGCAGCCTTGAACAGCGCCTCGGCGCGGTGGTGGTCGTTGGCCCCCGCTATGAGGTGCAGGTGCAGCGTCGCCCGCGACGCCGCGGCGACGCTCTGCCAGAAGTGCGGCACCATCTCGGTCGAGAGGTCGCCGACGCGCTCGCGGGCGAAGCCGGCACCGGGCTCGGCCCCGAACACGAAGAAGGCGCGGCCCGAGAGGTCGACCGTCGCGCGCGCCAGCGCCTCGTCCATCGGCACGACGGCGTGGCCGTAGCGCGCGACGTACGCCTTGTCGCCGAGGGCGGCGGCGAGCGCCTCGCCGATCGCCAGCCCGACGTCCTCGGCCGTGTGGTGATCGTCCACGTCGAGGTCGCCCGTGGCCTGCACGCGGAGGCCGAGGCCGCCGTGGCGCGCGAACAGCACGAGCATGTGGTCCAGGAAGCCGACGCCGGTGGCGACGTCGGCGGGCGTGCCGGGCGCGGCGTCGAGGTCGAGCTCGACGGTGACGTCGGTCTCGGCCGTCGTGCGGGCGATGCGGGCCGTGCGGGCGGCGAGGGGCAGATCGGGCATGGCTCCAAGCTACCGACGGCCAGATCGGCGCGGCCGCGTGACCGGCGGGGACGAGCAGGCGGCTAGCTTTGAGCCCCTTAACCCCCCGCTCCGATGCGCCGTTCGTTCCTGCTTCTCGCCCTCCCGCTGCTGCTCACCGCCTGCGACTCCGGGCGCGGCGACGTCCCCCGCCGCGCCGTCATCACGGCCGTCCAGATCGACGACGCCCCGCTGCGCGCGGCCAACGGCAACGAGTGGGACGGGGCCGGCGGCGGCGGCCCCGACGTGTACTTCCGCCTGCTCCTCGCCGGCGACGCGCCGACGTCGGCGGGCGTGCTCAACCCCCGCGACGACGCCTTCGTCGTCAACACGTTCCGCCCCGAGCAGGGCTGGTACGACGACGTCCGCGGGTCCAGCTTCCCGCTCGTGTGGTCCGTCGAGGGCGGCTTCGAGGTCCGCAGCCTCACCGAGGAGTACGAGATCGTGCTTGTGGACTACGACCCGACGACCGAGGACGACGTGATGATCTCGACGCGCCCGTTCCGCTTCGCGGAGCAGGCCCCGGAGGTCACGGACGGCCGCGAGGACACGATCATCCTCGACGGCGTCGGGGCGGACGCCGGGCGCGTCCGCGTCCGTCTGCGGGTCGTCTACGAGTCGTAGGCGACCGCGCGCGTCGCGCCGTCGCCCGCAGTCACGGCTGCCGCGGCGACGGCCGCCGAGGCCGTCGTGCGCGGTGCGGCAGCCTCCGCCGCGGCGGCGCGGATGAGGTCCGCCGCGCGCTCGCCGATCATGAGCGAGGCGGCGTTCGTGTTGCCGTTCGGGACGGTCGGCATGACGGAGGCGTCCACGACGCGGAGGCCGCGCACACCGCGCACGCGCAGGCGGGTGTCCACGACCGCGTCGGCGTCCGAGCCCATCCGGCACGTCCCGACGGGGTGGTAGAGCGTCTCGGCGGTCTCGCGGACGAACGCGAGCAGCTCGGCGTCCGTCTGCGCCTCGACGCCCGGGTCGATCTCGGCCCCGCGGAACGGCGCGAGCGCGGGCTGCCGCACGATGGCCCGCGCGATGCGGAGGCCGGCGACGAGGCTCGCGCCGTCGGCCGGGTCCGCGAGGTAGTTCGGGTCGATGAGCGGGTGCGCGTACGGGTCGGCCGACGCGAGGCGGATCTCGCCGCGGCTCTTCGGGCGCACGAGCGTCGGGCCGAGCGAGAAGCCGTGCTCGGTCGGCGGCGTCAGGCCGTGGTCCTCGAACAGGGCCGGCGCGACGTGGAACTGGACGTCCGGCGCGCGCTCGCCGGGCCGCGTGCTCACGAAGAGGCCGGCCTCGGCGACGTTGGACGTCAGCATGCCGCGGCGGAAGAGCAGGTAGCGCGCGACCGAGAGCAGGCGCTCGGCGTCGAGGAGCGACCCGCCGCCGGTGAGGCGCGTCCGCAGCCCCGTGATGAGGTGGTCCTGGAGGTTCTGCCCGACCGTGGGCCGGTCCGCGACGACGTCGACGCCCATGTCGCGCAGGTGCCGCGCGTCGCCGACGCCCGAGAGCAGCAGCGTCTGCGGCGAGTTGACGGCCCCGCCGCACAGGACCACCTCGCCGCGGCAGCGGGCCATGACCGTCTCGCCGTCGCGGTCGAGCTCGACGCCCACAGCCTGCGGGAGCCCGTCCGCGGCCGTCTCGAACACGACGCGGCGCGCGTGCGCGTGCGTCCACACGGTCAGGTTGGGCCGGCGCAGGGCGGGCTTCAGGAAGGCGGCGGCGGCCGAGGCGCGGCGGCCGCGCTTCTGCGTGAGGTCGTAGAAGCCCGCGCCCTCCTGCTCGGGCCCGTTGAA
>JAYWIE010000106.1:0-4519 GCA_043789155.1 Rubricoccaceae bacterium
GCTCGGCCGCGCGGGGCACGCCCCCGACGCCCCCGCCGGAGCACTAGCGCCGGCCCGTCGCGGCCTGCCTCGTCTCCGTGTCCCGGCCGCCCCTGTGGAGGGTGCGGCCCCGCCCCGCCCGCGAGCCGCCCCCGACCGGGGCGGCCGCGCCCCCGACCCATGTCCGACGTCCCCTCCGGCGACCTGCGCGAGCAGGCCGTCGCCGCCTTCGACCTGCTCCACCGCGCCGGGCGCATCGCCGCGCCGGCCGACGTGCTCCGCCGCCCGCTCGGCGCGTCGCCGCTCGACGCCGAGACCGCCCTGGACCGCCTGCTGCACGTCGCGTGGTCCGCCGGCGTGCTCGCCGTGCGCCGCGAGGCCACGGCCGACGTCCTGCTGAGCCTCGAGCCGGCGAGCACGCTCGTCGTGACCGCCGGCACCCTCGCCGTCGTGGCCGAGGCGCTGCCGCGGCGGCGCGCGCTGCGGATCGTCCGGATGGACACCGGCGCGACCGAGACCGTCGCCGCGGCGGACCTCGCCGGGCCCTCCGGCCGCGTCGCCGTGCTCACCGTCACCGACGCGGCGCGCTCGACGCTCGGCACGCCCGGCGACGCGCACCACGGCGCGCACGGCGGGTCGCACCACGGGTCGCTGCGGGGCACGACGGCGCAGCTGCGGCGTCTGCTGCGGCCCGAGCGCCGCGACCTCTGGACCATCGTCGCGTACGCGCTCGCCGTCGGCCTGACGTCGCTCGTGCTGCCGCTCGTCTCGCAGGCGCTCATCGACGCGATCTCGCTCGGCGTGTACACGAGCCAGGTCCTCGTGCTCGGCGTCTTCGTCGCGGCGGGGATGCTGCTCAACGGCGGCTTCGGCGTCGTGCAGCACTACGCCGTGGACCTGCTCCAGCGCCGCCTCTTCGTCCGCACCGGGCTCGACGTCGCGCGGCGGCTGCCGCGCATCCGCCACACCGCGTTCAACGAGACCTACGCGCCCGAGCTCGTCAACCGCTTCTTCGACGTCGTCACGCTCCAGAAGGCGCTCGCGAAGCTGCTGCTCGACGGGCTCGCGTACGCGCTCGTGGCCGTGGCGAGCCTGGCGCTGCTGGCCGTCTACAGCCCGTTCTTCCTCGCGCTGAGCGTCGTCGTGGCGCTGTTCGTGCCGCTCGTCGTGTTCGGGCTCGGGCGCGGCGGGCTCGCCACGAGCGTGGACGAGAGCGAGGAGAAGTACGCCTTGGCGCGGTGGCTCGAGGAGGTCGGGCGGGCGCAGACGAGCTTCAAGCTCTTCGCCCCGCCGCCGTTCGTCCACGCCCGCGCCGACGCCATCGCCGCGCGCTACGTCGCCGCGCGCGGGGCGCACTTCCGGGTGCTGCTGCGGCAGGCCGTGGCGAGCCTCGTCTTCCGGACCGTGATGACGGTCGCCGCGCTCAGCATCGGCGGCCTGCTCGTCGTCGGGGGGCAGCTCTCGCTGGGGCAGTTCGTCGCGGCCGAGCTGGCGCTGCTGTCGCTGCTCTCGGCGCTGGACCGCCTCGTGGCGATGCTCGAGCACGGCTTCGACCTGCTCACGGCCGTCCACAAGATCTCGACCGTGACTGACCTCCCGACCGACGCCCCCGGCCTCGACGCGCTGCCCGGCACGGGCCCGATGGCGGTCTCGCTCCGCAACGTCACGTTCGCCTACGGCGGCCGCCCGGCGACGCCGCTCGCCGGCGCGGCGCTCGAGGTGCCCGCCGGCGCGCGCGCGAGCGTCGTCGGCGAGAACGGCTCGGGGCGGACGACGCTGGCGTACCTCCTCGCGGGCGTGCTCCGCCCGACGCGCGGCATGATCGCGCTCGGCGGGGCCGACCTCGCGCGGCTGGACGCGCACGCGCTGCGCGGGCACGTCGGGCTGGCGATGAGCACGGACGAGCTCTTCGACGGCACCATCGAGGAGAACATCACGATGGGCCGCGCGCTGCCGTTCGACCGCATCTGGGAGGCCGTCCGCCTCGCGGCGCTCGACGCGCCCGTGCTGGCGCTGCCGCAGGGCCTCCAGACGCCCATCGTCGGCACGGGCCGCTCGCTGCCGGGCGGCGTCGCGCGGCGCATCATGATTGCGCGCGCCGTCGCCGGGCGGCCGCGCCTGCTCGTGCTCGACGACGCCTACGAGGGCCTCGAGCCGGCCGTCCGCGACCGCATCGCGCGCGGGCTCTACGCCGCGCCGTGGTGGACCATCGTCGACACGTCCGACGAGCCCGGCGTGGTCCGCCTCGCCGACGCCGTCTACGTGCTCACCCGCGACGGCGGCATCCTCGACGCGGGCACGCCCGCCGAGGCCCTCGCCGATGGCTCGCCGCTGGCGCGCCTCCAGCCCGAGATCACCGCGGCCCTCCGCGCCCACCCGACCGACCGATGAGCGACCTCTACACCCCCGCCGCCCCGCCCGAGGCGCGCCCCGAGGCCCACCGCCCCGGGGACGCCCCGTCCCACGACGCCCCGGCGCACGACGCCCCGGCGCACGACGCCCCGGCCGACGTGCCCGCATGGGTGCTGGCCGAGACCGTACGCCGCGACGCCCTCCCGGCGTCGACCGCCCTCAACGCCTCGCGGACGCCCCACCTCGCGCGCCGCCTCACCGTCTTCCTGTTCCTGCTCGGCCTCGCGACGGCCGCGTTCCTCGTCTACATGCCGTGGCGGCAGGTCGTGGCCGGCAGCGGCTCCGTGACCTCCTTCGACCCGGCCGCGCGGCCGCAGACGGTCGAGGCGCTCGTCGACGGCCGCGTCGTCCGGTGGACGGTCGAGGAGGGCGCGCGCGTGCAGGCCGGCGACGTCCTCGCGGAGCTCGAGGACATCGGCGCGGGCTTCCTCGACCGCGACTTCGTGGCCCGCGCCGAGCAGGCCCGCGCGGCC
This sequence comes from Rubricoccaceae bacterium, assembly GCA_043789155.1. Taxonomy (GTDB): domain Bacteria; phylum Bacteroidota; class Rhodothermia; order Rhodothermales; family Rubricoccaceae; genus DASVSE01. The sequence goes on from JAYWIE010000106.1 coordinate 2,865, forward strand.
CGCATCCAGGGGGCCGTCCTCGCCGTCGACGCCGCGCGGCAGGCGACGGCGCAGGCCGAGCAGCGCGTGCTCTCGGCCCGCGCGGCCGTCTCGAACGCCGCCGTCGAGACCGAGACGGCGCGCGTGCGCGCGCGCCGCGCCGAGACGCTCACCGCCGAAGGCCTCGCCGCGACGCGCGACGTCGAGACGGCCCGGCTCGCGCTCCAGAAGGCCGAGCGCGACGCCGTCGGCGCGAGCACCGCGCTCGCGGCGGCCGAACGCGACCTCGACGGCCGCCGCATCGCCGAGGCCGAGGCCGCCCAGCGGACCGCGCAGGCGACGGCCGAGACCGACCTCGGCGTCGGCAACGCCCGCGCCCGCGCCGAGAACGCGGTCGTCCGCGCGCCCGTCGCCGGGACCGTCGTCCGCATCGCGCAGGTCGGCGCGGGCCAGGCCGTCAAGGCCGGCGACGTGCTCGCGACGGTCGTGCCGGACACCGAGGACCAGGCCGCCGAGATCTTCGTGTCGGACCGCGACGCCGCGCTCGTCGAGCCCGGCGGGCCCGTCCGCCTCCAGTTCGCGGGCTACCCCGCGCTGATGGTATCGGGCGCGCCCGGCCTCTCGGTCGGCGTCTTCGGCGGGCGCGTCGCCGTCGTGGACGCCGTCGACGACGGCACGGGCCGCTTCCGGCTGCTCGTGACGCCGGACGCGGCGGGCCGGGCGTGGCCGCCGCAGCGCTTTCTGCGCCAGGGCTCGTCGGCGACGGGCTGGGTGCTGCTCGGCGAGGTCTCGCTCGGCTACGAGCTCTGGCGGCTCATGAACGGCCTGCCGCCCCAGATCCCGGTCCGCGGCGCGGCCCCCGCCGCACCCCCCGCCGCGGACGGCACCGGCGGATACGGCACCGGCGGATACGGCACCAGCGGATACGGTACTGGCGCAGGCGGGTACGGCGCAGGCGGGTACGGCGCGGGCACCGACCCGACCGGCGCGAAGCCACCCGCTGCCCGCCTCAAGTAGTCCGCCACACCCGGCTTCTCCCCGACCCAGACTCCTCACTCGATGCGTCCGATTGTCCTTCTCGCGCTCGTCCTCGCCGCGCCTGCGGCCCGCAGCCAGGGCTGCGCGCCCGGCAGCGGCTGCCCGACGCTGACGCTGGCCGAGACGCTCGCGCGCGTCGCGGCGGCGCACCCCGAGGCGCGCTCGGCCGACCTCGAGCGCGACGCCGCCGCGGCGCGCCTGCTCGGCGCGCGCGGCGGCTTCGACCCGCTCCTCGCGACGGGCCTCACGGGCAAGACCGACGACCTCGACGCCAAGCTCGGCGTGTGGCAGACGCAGCTCTCGCTGCCCTTCGACGCGCCCTTCAGCCCGTCCGTAGACCTCAACCACCGCCTCGGCATCGGCGGCTCCGTGAACCCGGCCGACGCCACGTCGGGCATCGGCGAGACGCGCCTCGGCGTCTCGTTCTCGCCGCTGGCCGGGCGGCGCACGGACCGCCGCCGGACGACGCTCGCGCAGGCGCGCCTCGCGCCCGACGCCGCCGACGCCGCGGCCGTGCAGCGCCGCAACGCGCTCCTGCTCGACGCCGCGCGCGCCTACTGGGCGTGGGCCGGCGCGTGGGCCGCCGTCGCCGTCCGCGACGACCTCCTCGGCGCGGCGCAGCAGCGGGCCGGGTTCGT
>JAYWIE010000107.1:0-4501 GCA_043789155.1 Rubricoccaceae bacterium
GCGGGCACAGCAAGCTGTGCCCCTACAATGGTGACGGTGGTAATCGGAACCGGCGTCGGGGACCGGCACCGACGTCGGTGACCGGCATCGCGGACGCCCGAGACGTCCGCGCGCAAAAAACGCGCGGTCCGGATCCCGCCGTAGGCCCGACGTTCAAGCCGCCTTCCATCCTCGCTCCGCCGCATGGCCGACCGGCCCATCGCCATCTACGGCGCCTTCGCTGCCAACCTCCTCATCGCGGCGACCAAGTTCGCGGCGTCGTTCGTGACGGGCTCGTCGGCGATGCTCGCCGAGGGCATCCACTCGCTCGTGGACACGGCGAACCAGGTGCTGCTGCTCGTCGGCATCCGGCGCGCGAGCCGGCCGGCCGACGCCGGGCACCCGTTCGGGCACGCGTCCGAGCTCTACGTCTGGGGCCTGCTCGTCGCGGTCGCGCTGTTCGGCATCGGCGGCGGGCTCGCGTTCTACGAGGGCGTCGAGCACATCATCCACCCGGCCCCGCTCGGCGACCCGACGTGGAACTACGTCGTGCTCGCGGTCGCCTTCGCCTTCGACGGCGCGTCGTGGGCGCTCGCGCTGCGCGAGCTCACGCGCGCCCACCCCGGCGAGAGCGTCTGGCGCGCCTACCGCACGAGCCCGGACCCCGGCATCTACACCGTCCTCGCCGAGGACACGGCCGACCTCGCGGGCATCGTCATCGCCGCGCTCGGCATCGCCATCGGCCACGCGACGGGCAACCCGGTGTGGGACGGCGTCGCCTCGATCGCCATCGGCGTGCTGCTCGCCGGCGTCTCGCTCGGGCTCGTCCGCACGGGCCGGAGCCTGCTCACGGGCCGCTCGGCCGCGCCCGCCGTCGTGGCGTCGGTCCACGCGATCGCGCAGGCCGACGCCGCCGTCGAGACCGCGCGCGCGCCGCTGACGATGCAGCTCGGGCCGGACGCGGTCCTGGTCAACGTCGAGCTCGTCTTCCACGACCACCTCGCCGCGCCCGACGTCGCCGCGGCGTCGGTGCGCATCGAGGCTGCGATCCGGGCGGCGCACCCGGCGGTGTCGCGCGTGTTCACCGAGGCCGCCGTGCGCGACGACGCCGTCGGCGACGACGCCGTCCGCGACACCTAGCGCCCGAGCAGCAGCCAGCCCACGGCCAGCCCGCCGACGTACGCCTGCACCACGAACGCGCCGGCGAGCACGCGCTGCCATACGGGCCGGCCGCGCGCCCAGCGGTCCGCGAGCACCGTCGTCGCGCTGAGGACGGCCTCGGCGGGCAGCACGTACGCCGCGAGCGGCCCCCACATCGGCACGCCGACGGGCTCCCAGACCGGCAGCGCGCCCGAAAATGCCTCGGACCCGGCGAAGAGGGCCAGCCCGACGGCCGTCCCCGCGGCGACGCCCCACGCCGGCCCGGCCCGGCGCTCGGCGGCGCGGCCCGCGAAGACGATGGCCGAGAGCGGGATCGCCCACATGCCGGCCATGAACAGCGGGATCCGGTCCAGAAACGGCGCGCCCGTGTCGGGGAAGACGATCGTGCCGAGCCCGACGGCCAGGAACTCGTCCGGCAGCACGAGCAGCAGCGACATCGGCGCGACGAGCGCGTAGGCCGACGCCCACGCCGCGTCCCGGCGCACCGTCCCGACGGCGGCCACGACGACGTGCCACAGCACGACGGCCGCGAGGATCCGCAGTCCCATCGGGAGCGCGGCCACGGCGAGCAGCCCGGCCGCGGCGGCCGACCACGCGGCGCTCGTCAGCAGCGCCGCGCGGTCCGACGCGTGCGACCCGAGAGCGGGCGAGCCGGACGCGGGCGGTTCGGGAACGGGCATCGGCAGGCGGCTGGGCGAGCCGCAACGTATCGCCGCCGTGGCCGCCGGGCCTCGCGCCCGCCGACGTCCGGGAGCGACGGCCGGGCTCAGGACCGGGACCGCGACGCCCGTAGCGGACACGCCGCGTCCGGCGCGCCCGCCGGCGTCACCGGAAGTCGCCGCGGACGTCGGTGAAGGCCTCGGAGAAGCGGTCCACGGCCGCGGCTGCCGCAGCGTAGCGCGCGGGCGCGTTGCTGCTCCCCACGGCGCGCGAGCGGACGACGACCTCGCGCTGCCCGCGCAGCTCGACGCGGTCGATCTCGAGCCGGCCCGAGCCGGCCGGCAGCGGACGCCCGACGACGGCGACGACGTCGGTCCGGTAGTCGACGCCCGCGAACGGGGCCGCGATGCCGAACGACGCGCGGACAGCCGCCTCCTCGGCGGCGCTGCGGACGAGCACGACGCGCTCGGCCGAGGCGCCCGGCGGCGCGGCGGCGTCGCCCGAGTAGGCGGGGCGCACCTCGAGCACCGACACCAGCGAGTCGCGGACGTCGCAGCCCGGCAGAGCGAGCAGGACGGCGAGGAGAAGCGCGGGCAGGGTCCGCGTCATGGGAGGGGGGGAAGGGGGCCGCACGATAGCGACACCCCGGGAGCCGCCCGGGCCTCGGGCGGAGCGCCGGGCACGGACGCCACGGCCGTTTCGCGCCGGCCGCGCCGCGGACGGGGCCTGCCGGCTATCTTCGCCGCCGTGTAAGCGCTTACCCCACCTTTCCGGTGCCCGACATGGCCGATTCCGCCTCGCCCCTCGCCTGCCCCCGCGTCGCCTACTTCTCGATGGAGTTCGGCCTCGACGATGCGCTAAAGCTCTACGCCGGCGGCCTCGGCATCCTCGCCGGCGACCACCTCAAAGGGGCCCACGACCTCGGCCTGCCGCTCGTCGGCATCGGCGTGCTGTGGCGGCAGGGCTACGTCCGCCAGACCATCGACCCCGACGGACAGCCCGCCGACACGTACCGCCACAACCTCTACCCCGCCGATGTCGTCGAGGACACGGGCGTTGAGGTGACGGTGCCCATCCAGGGCGACGACGTGCGCGTGAAGGTCTGGAAGACGACCGCGTTCGGCAACGCGCCGCTGTACCTGCTCGACACCGACCTGCCGGGCAACCCGCACCAGCCCACGACGTGGCAGCTCTACGGCGGCGCGCCCGAGGTGCGCGTCGCGCAGGAGGTCGTGCTCGGCATCGGCGGCGTGCGCGCGCTGCGCGCGCTCGGCATCGACGTAGACGTGTACCACTTCAACGAGGGCCACGCCCTGCTCGCGGCCGTCGAGCTCGTCCGCGAGAAGCTGGCCGACGGGTCGTCCGAGGCCGCGGCGCTCGCCTCGACGCGCGAGCAGGTCGTGTTCACGACGCACACGCCGATCGCGGCCGGCAACGAGACGCACCCCGTCGACCGGCTGACGTACGTCGGGGCGGACCTCGGGCTCGGGGCCGAGTGGCTCGAGGCCCTCGGCGGCGCGCCGTTCAACATGACCGTCGGCGCGCTGCGCGCGGCGCGCGCGGCCAACGCCGTCGCGCAGCTCCACGGCGAGACCGCCCGCGACATGTGGAAGGACGTCGAGGGCGCGCCGCGCATCGGGGCCATCACCAACGGCATCCACGTCCCGACGTGGGTCGATCCGGCCGTCCTCGACGCCGCCGAGTCCGGGACGGACGACGCGCTGTGGGCCGCGCACCAGGCCAACAAGCGCGCGCTGATCGCGCTCGTCGAGGCCGCGACGGGCACGCGGCTCGCTGAGGACCGCCTGCTCGTCGGCTTCGGGCGGCGCGCCGTCGGATACAAGCGGCCGGGGCTCATCTTCGAGGACGACGCCGTGATCGGGCCGCTCCTGCGCGACGGCCGCCTCCAACTCGTCTTCTCGGGCAAGAGCCACCCGCTCGACGCCGAGGGCAAGGCCATCGTGGCCGGGCTCGTCGAGCGGGCGCAGGACTTCGGCAACAGCGTTGCCTTCGTGCCGGACTACTCGATGCGGACCGGGGCCGCGATGACGCGCGGCGCGGACGTCTGGCTCAACAACCCGCGCCGGCCCAAGGAGGCGAGCGGCACGAGCGGCATGAAGGCGGCCATGAACGGCGTCCTGAACGCGTCCGTACTCGACGGCTGGTGGCCCGAGGCCTGCCAGGACGGCGTCAACGGCTGGGACATCGGCGGCGGCTTCGAGTCCGAGGACGAGGCCGTCCTCGACGCGCATGACCGCACGGCGCTCGTGGACGTCATCGCGGGCAAGGTGCTCCCGCTCTACGAGACGGACCGGACGGCTTGGATCGCGATGATGCGCGCTTCCATCGCCACGACGCGGGACGCGTTCTCGGTCGAGCGCATGCTGCGCGAGTACGTCGAGACGCTGTATCGGGGTTGAGCAGGCCGGCTTTAAGAGGCTGACTATGAATGCCGTCATCCCCGCCGTCTTTCCCGCGCACGCGGGAATCCAGTGTGTCGAGCGCCGCGCCACGACTCTGGATTCCCGGTCAGGGCCGGGAATGACGGCGTTTTGAGCTTCGTCGTGCTTTCATAGTCAGGCTCTAACAACTCCGCTTGACGACCCGCGACAACAAAAATATGTCATCCCGGACCTGATCCGGGATCTGCCGTTTGTATTTGACAGGGTGGAGAAAAGGCGAAAGGCAGATCCCGGATCGA
>JAYWIE010000108.1:0-4495 GCA_043789155.1 Rubricoccaceae bacterium
GTTAAGGTTTGATGTTTAAGGTTTTACTTTGACGTTAAACGTTAAACCTTAAACCATCTTCTCAGACGTCCGGCCGGAGCGCGGCCGTCCCCGAGTCTACCGCCGCTAGCTTCGGCCATGCCCGACGCCGACGCCGTCTCCGCGCTGCCCGAGGCGCTCGCCGCGCTCCGCCGGACGTGGCGCTACGACGCCTTCCGGCCCGGGCAGGCCGAGGCCGTCGCGGCCGTCCTCGCCGGCCGCGACGCGCTCGCCGTGCTCCCGACCGGCGGCGGCAAGTCGGTCACGTATCAGGTGCCGGCCGTCGTCGCGGCGGCGCGCGCGCCGGACGGCCGGCGGGCCGTCGTGCTCGTCGTGTCGCCGCTCGTCGCGCTCATGCGCGACCAGGTCGACGCGCTCGCGCGCCGGGGCGTCCCGGCCGCGATGGCGCACGCCGGGCTGTCGCCCCGGGACCAGGACCAGCTGTGGACCGACGCCGAGTTCGGGCGCTACCGCCTCGTGTATCTCACGCCGGAGCGCCTCCAGACGGACCTCTTCCGCGCCCGCGCCGCCCGGCTGCCCGTCGCGCTGCTCGCCGTCGACGAGGCGCACTGCGTCTCGGAGTGGGGCCACGACTTCCGCCCGGCCTACCGCCGCATCGCCGAGGCGCGGCCGCTGCTCACCGACGCCGCGGGCGTGCGCGCGCCCGTCCTCGCCGTCACCGCCACGGCCACGCCGGACGTCAGACGGGACATCGCCGAGCAGCTCGGCCTCCGCGATCCGGCGCTCATCGTGCGCGGCTTCGACCGGCCCAACCTCGTCTGGTCCGTCACGCACACGCAGGACCGCGAGCGGCGGGCGGCCGACGTGCTGCGCGAGGCTGGCGCAGGCGAGGCCCGCGGGTCGGCGCTCGTCTACGCCGGCACACGGAAGGCGACCGAGGCATGGGCGGCCCGGTTGTCGCGCGCCGGCCTCCGCGCCGAGGCCTACCACGCCGGGCTCGCGCCGGCCACGCGCGACGCCGTCCAGGCGCGGTGGATCGCGGGCGAGACGCCGGTCCTCGCCGCGACGAGCGCCTTCGGCATGGGCATCGACAAGCCGGACGTGCGCGCCGTCGTCCACGTCGCCCTCCCGCCGACGCTCGAGGCGTACTACCAGGAGGCCGGCCGCGCCGGGCGCGACGGGCTGCCGGCCGCAGCGGCGCTCCTCGTGGCCCCGGACGACGACCGGTCGCCGCGGCGCATGGCGGAGACGGGCCACCCGCTCGCGCCCGAGGTCCAGGCCGTCTACGCCGCCGCGGGCAGCCTCGCCCAGCTCGCGATCGGGTCCGAACCCGACGGCCCGATCACGCTCGACGCCGCGCGCCTGGCAACCGTCGCCGGCCTTCCGCCCCCGACCGTCCGGGCGGCCGTCGAGCGGCTCGCGCAGGCGGGCGTGTGGTCGGTCGCGGAGGCAACGCGCGACCTCGTCCGCGTGCCCGGCGGCCCGTCCGCGCTGCGCCAGTTTGCCCGCGACGCCGCGCCGGCCGTCGCCGCGTTCGTCGGGGCCGTGCTGCGCGTGCTCCCGGCCGAGGCCTTTGCGGGGTGGACGTCGCTGCCGCTCGACGCGCTCGCGAAGCGGGCCGAGCTGCCCGAGGCGCGCGTGCGGGCGGGGCTGGCGTTTCTCGCCGAGCGCCGGCTCGTCGAGCTTCAGCCGGCCGGCGCGGGGTCGCTGCGGACGACGTGGGCCGGCCCGCGGACCGAGCGCGTGCCGCTCGACGCACTCGCGCTGGAGCGCGCCAGAGCGCGGGCGCTGGCGCGGCTGGACGAGGTCGTGGCCTACGCGAGCGGCGTCGGGTGCCGGCGGCAGCACCTGCTGGCGCACTTCGGCGAGCCGGCCCCGCCGCGCTGCGGCCGCTGCGACGTCTGCCTCGGCGCGCTCCGCCCGGCCACGGTCACGCCCGCCGACGAGCCACTCCTGCTGGCGCTGCTGGCGCACGTCGCGCAGGGCGACGCGCCCGAGGCGTGGCTCCCCGGCACGCCCGCCGCCCGCCGCGACGGCCTCCTCGACTGGCTCGCGCAGAACGGGTTCGTGCGGCTGGACGACCCGCTCGCGCGCGTCTGGGCGCTCACGCCGAAGGGCCAGCGCCGGGTCGGGAAGGCGCGCTGACGCAGGCTGACGGCCGCGCGATGGACCGCGGACGGCTCGGCGAGCCGTCCCTACCTCTGACGCGCGGCGACGACCGACGCGCGCTTCGCCCTCTGAAAGCCAGGTCGGGCGTGCTCGCCGAGCGCTCCGCGCCCAGCGCGCAGGCCGTCACCGGACGGCACGACCACGCCGTCCGTGCCCGACGAAGCCGCTCGTCCATCAGCCGCGGTCGCGGCTCCACGCCGCCGGGTCCGCGCGCCACGCCGCGAGCGCGTCGAGGTCGGCGTCCGAGAGCGAGCCGTCCTCGCGGGCGACGCGGGCGAGCGCCTCGAACGTCGTCAGCGTGTGCAGCGGGAGGCCGGCCGCGGCGAAGGCGGCGTCGGCCTCGGCGAAGCCGTACGAGAAGACGGCGAGCGCCGCGACGGGCTCGGCCGCCGCCTCGCGGAGGGCCTCGGCGGCCGTCAGGACCGAGCCGCCGGTCGAGACGAGGTCCTCGACGAGCACGACGCGCGCGCCGGGCGTGACGCGGCCCTCGATGCGGTTCTGCCGGCCGTGGCCCTTCGCGCTCGCGCGGACGTAGCACAGCGGCAGCCCGAGCCGCTCGGCGACGAGCGCCGCGTGCGGGATGCCCGCCGTCGCGACGCCCGCGACGGCGTCGGGCGCGAGCGGGCGCGCGAGATCTGCGAGCCCGTCGGCGATGCGCGACCGGACGTCCGCGTACGACAGCGCGAGCCGGTTGTCGGTGTAGACGGGCGCGAGGCGGCCCGAGGCCCACGTGAACGGCGCGTCCGGGCGGAGCGCGACGGCCCCGATGCGGAGCAGGTCGCGCGCGACGACCTCGGCGACGGACTCGGCGGGCGTCATGCGAGCGTCGGGCGGAAGTAGAGCCAGCCGGTGTAGACCGTCACGGCCGCGGTGACGAGCAGGAACGCGAGCGGCGCGGGGCTCAGGAGCGCCGCGTGGAGGGCCCGCCCGAGCGCGCCCGGCGCGCCGCCGAGCGGCCGCAGGTGCGTCGCCGAGAGGAACACGAAGGCCGCGATGAGGAAGGTGAGCTGCCACGCCGTCTTCCACTTGGCCGCGCTCGAGGTCTGGAGCGAGACGCCGCGGCGCTCCATCCGCGCGCGCAGGCCGGTCACGGCCGCGTCGCGGGCGGCGATGGCGGCGATGGCGGCCCACGGGAGCCACAGGCCGGCCGGCGCGGCGAGCCCCTCCCCGATCGGCGTCAGGAACGGGACGAGCGCGAAGCCGCCGAGCACCAGGATCTTGTCCGCGAGCGGGTCCATGAACTGCCCCAGCCGCGACGTCGTGCCGTGGCGGCGGGCGAGGTGGCCGTCGAGAAAGTCCGTGATCGCGGCGGCGATGAACAGCGCCGTTCCGGCCGTCTGCCCGGCCGCCGTGCCCGTCCAGAGCAGGTACAGCGCGACCGGGGCGGCGACGATGCGGCCGGCGGTGAGGGCGTTCGGGACGTGCTTCATGGGGGCGGGCAGGCAGCGCAAGGTACCGCGCCGGCGGGCAGCGCCCCGGTCGGGCCGGGCCGGCGGAGAGCCTTTCGGCCTCATTCTGCCATAACGGCAATTCAGATGGGATGGCACGGGCTTTGAACGACGTGAGCAAACCCACAGCGGCTGTCGTTTCGGCAGTCGCATCCGTCGTATCCGGATCCTGCCTCAGCGGCAGGCGTAGCGACGGTCCCCTCTGAACCGACGCGCAGCGGGCCCTCGCGGCACACGCCGGCCCGCCCGCGTCCCCCCAACCCTACCCTACAGTCATGGGAAAGATCATCGGAATCGACCTCGGCACGACCAACTCGGTCGTCTCCGTCATGGAGGGCGACGAGCCCGTCGTGATCCCCAACGCCGAGGGCGGCCGCACGACGCCGTCCGTGGTCGCGTTCAAGAAGGACGGCGAGCGGCTCGTCGGCGCGCCGGCCAAGCGGCAGGCGATCACGAACCCGCAGAACACGATCTTCTCGGCGAAGCGCTTCATGGGCCGCCAGTTCTCCGAGGTCTCGGAGGAGATGAAGACCGTCCCGTACACCGTCCAGTCCGGCGACGGCGGCGTCGCCCGCATCGCCGTCGACGCCGGCGGCGAGCAGAAGCTGTACACGCCGCAGGAGATCTCGGCGATGATCCTCGGCAAGCTCAAGCAGACGGCCGAGGACTACCTCGGCGAGCGCGTCACCGAGGCCGTCATCACGGTCCCGGCGTACTTCAACGACGGCCAGCGCAAGGCGACGCAGGAGGCCGGCCAGATCGCCGGGCTCGACGTCAAGCGCATCCTTAACGAGCCGACGGCGGCCGCGCTCGCCTACGGACTGGATAAGCAGGCCCAGGGCGACCACGCCGTCGCCGTGTACGACCTCGGCGGCGGCACCTACGACATCTCGATCCTC
>JAYWIE010000109.1:0-4492 GCA_043789155.1 Rubricoccaceae bacterium
GCGGCTTCGCCACGCCGACCTCCTCGGACACGACGACGACGGCCGCGCGGCGCGCGAGGTCCGGGAAGCGGGCGAGCTTGCCGCGCTGCTGCTCGCGGAAGCCGTTGGTGAGGATGCCCACCGGCAGGCGGTCCGCGACCGTGTGGAACGCGGCCTCGGCCCCGGCCGCCCACGTCCAGTTGGCAGCGTAGCGGTCGAGGTAGGCGTCCGAGAACGCGAGCGGGTCCAGCCCCACCGCGCCGACCGTCGCGAGAAAGCGCTCGGAGCGGAGCCGCTTCAGCTCGGCGGACGAGATCCGGCCGGCCCCGTAGTCCGCCCACAGCGCGGGCGCGTTGCTGGCGCGGTACGAGGCGTGGAGGTGCGCGAGCGCGTGGTGCCCGACGTGGTCGCCGAAGGTCACATGCAGGTCTGCGAGGGCGGCCCGCTCGGCGTGGCCGTGGTCCAGCAGGGTGTCGTCGAGGTCGAAAAAGACGAAGGCAGGGGATGCGGGATGGGCCATGCGGGATGTGCAATCAGGAAAGTGGTGTGTGACGAAAAAATCTGCCCATCCCGAATCCCTTATCCCGCATCCCGTCCGAAGGACATCTCCATCATCGCGTACTCCTTGTCGCGCACGCCGCCGAGCTTGTCGAGCGCGTTCGTGAGCGCCTTGTTGACGTCGAGCACCCACGACATCTCGCAGGCCTCGTAGCCGTCGCGGATGCCGTTGACGATGGTCTGGTGGATCAGGAGCGACTCGATGCCGCGGTGGCGGTACGCGGGCAGCACGCCCATGAGCGCCATGCGGATCTCGTAGATGCCGCCGGCCTTGATCGTCCCGAGCAGCTTCGCGAGGCCGGTCGGGAGCAGGCGGCCGTTGGGCAGCTTCTTGAGCGCGCGGTTGAGGTTCGGCAGCGACGCCGCGAACGCGACCGGCCGGCCCGCGTCCTCGACGAGCAGGAAGAGGTCCTTCTCGATGACCGGCTTGAGCTCCTTGGCGAGGTACTGCGCCTCGCGGAGCGTGTACGGCACGTGCCCCCAGTTCTCGGCCCACGCGACGTTGTAGATCTCCATCGCCGCCGCGACGTCGTCGTCGAAGCGGGCCATGTCGAGCGAGCGGATCGTGAGCGTCGGGTTGCGCGTGCGGACGATCCCGGCCCCGCGCTCCATCCGCGCGGCGTCGACGTAGGCCGAGTGGACGTAGTAGGCCCACATGGTCATCGCGCGCGCGAAGCCGTAATCCGTGAGGTAGCGCTCGTAGTACGGCGGGTTGTAGGGCAGCAGGATCGCCGGCGGGCGGTCGAAGCCGTCGACGAGCAGGCCCGAGACGTCGTTCATCGTCGGCGACGTCGGGCCGCGGACGCCGGTCATGCCGCGGCCCTTGAGCCAGCCCGTCGCGGCGTCGAGCAGCGCCCGCGCGACGGCGGCGTCCTCGACGGTCTCGAAGAAGCCGAAGAAGCCGTTGCCGTCGGCGTACTTGGCGAGGTGCTGCCCGTTGACGATGGCCGCGATGCGCCCGACCGTTTCCCCACCTCGCTCGGCGAGGAAGAGCTGCATCGCGCCGTGCTCGAAGAACGTGTTCTTCCGGGTGTTCAGGACGCCCTTCTGGTCCATCCGCAGCGGCGGGACGAAGTGCGGCTGCCCGCGGTAGAGCGCGTACGGGAGGTCCAGGAAGCGGTTGAGGTCGCCCGACGTGGCGACGGGGCGAATGGTGACGTCGGCCATCGGCGGGGCGTGGGTGCGCCCGAAGGTAGCCGCCGCACGTGCACGCGGGCGCGCGTCGGCCCCGGTCCCCCGTCCCCGGACGCCGTCCCGGACGCCATCCCGGACCCTGTAGGGCCACAGCGCGCTGTGGCCCTGCCGAGCGTGGCGGTAGGAAGGCCACAGCATGCTGTGGCCCTTCGACGTCATCCACGACGGCATTCAGGACGGCGTCGATGACGCGGACGTCGGCACCGCGGGCGTCGGGGACGCGGACGTCGGGGACGCGGACGTCGGGGACGACCGGGAGGCAGACGTCGGCGGCGCGTCAGCCGGCGTCGCCGTGCGCGCCGGGCTCGCGGGCCCCGGTCTCGGGCGAGCGGTGCATGCCGTTCTGCGTCATCGCGGCGATGCGCGCCGGGCCCATCTTGGCGTCCGCGGTGATGATCTCGTGGCGCAGGCCGACCGTCCGGAAGGCGTCCAGCACCATGTCGAGCTCCTCGGTCGAGTGCGAGGCCATGTAGGACGTCCGCATGAGCGCCTGCCCGCGCGGGACGGCCGGCGGGATGACCGGGTTGGTGAAGACGCCCTCGGCCAGGAGGTCCTTCCAGAAGCGGAAGCAGGTGTACATCTCGCCGATGACGACCGGGATGATGGGCGTCTGGCTGGCCCAGACGTCGAAGCCGAGCGCGCGGAAGCCGTCGCGCATGTAGTCCGAGATCTCGGCGAGGCGGTCAAGGCGCTCGGGCTCGGTCTCGAGGATGTCGAGGCACGCGAGGGCCGTGGCGACGTTGGCCGGCGGCATCGAGGCCGAGAAGATGTGCGTGCTCGCCGAGTGGCGGATGTAGTCGATGACGGTCGTGTCGCCGACGACGAAGCCGCCGAGGCTCGCGAAGGACTTGGAGAACGTGCCCGTCGTGAGGTCCACGTCGGCTTCCAAGCCGAAGACGGCGGCCGAGCCGCGCCCGCCGGGCCCGATCACGCCGACGGCGTGGGCGTCGTCGACGAGCAGGCCGGCCCCGAACTCCTTGGCGAGCGCGACGAGGCCGGGGACGTCGGCGAGCGTGCCCGACATCGAGAAGACGCCGTCGGTGACGATGAGGCGGCCGGCCTCGGGGCGGTCCTGCACCGCGCGCTCGAGGAACGTCCGCAGGTGCGCCATGTCGTTGTGCCGGTACCGGATGGTCTCGGCGAGCGACACGTTCTGGCCGGCGATGATGCAGGCGTGGTTGTCCTTGTCGGAGAAGATGAGGTCGCCCTTGCCCGCGAGCGCCTGCACGACGCCCTGGTTGGTCATGTAGCCCGTCGAGAACAGCACGCAGGCCTCCTTGCGCATGTAGCGCGCGAGGCGCGCCTCGAGCTCGAGGTGGAGGTCGAGCGTGCCGTTGAGGAAGCGCGAGCCCGTGCAGCCGGTGCCGTACTTGCGGATCGCGGCCTGCGCGGCCTCCTGCACGCGCGGGTCGTTGGTGAGGCCGAGGTAGTTGTTCGAGCCGGCCATGATCACCTCGCGGCCGTCGATGAGGGCGCGCGTGCCCTCGCTGACGGTGATCGCGCGGAAGAACGGGTACAGCCCGGCCCCGGTGACCTTGGCGTAGTCGCCGTCGGCGTCGAAGAAGCGCTCGGCCTTGGCGAAGATCGAGGGGAGCGCGGCCGTCAGCGCCGTCTGGCCTGCGGGGTCGGGAGGGGTCATGGGGCGGCGTTGTCTCAGGGTGCGGCCCAAGATAGCCGGTGCGTGTGAGACGTGTTCCGCCGGTCGGGAGAAGCGCCCTGGTGCGGCGCGGCGGCCGGTGCGCCGGCCAGCACCGCCTCGACGGCGTCGGCGGCCGCCTCGCGGCCGGCGCGGCCGGCGGCGCGCGTCGCCGGCGGGCCCACGTAGCGCGCGGCGCGGCCGAGGAACGCCGCGATGTCGGCTACGGCGAAGGCCGGGGCGGCCTCGCCGCGGCCGCTCGCGGCGAGCGCGCGGGCGTTGACGGCCTGCTCGGCAAAGCCGCGGTTCGGGACGGCCAGCACGGGCTTGCCGAGGTGGAGCGCCTCGGAGAGCAGCGTGAACCCGGCCGTCGCCACGACGGCGCTGCTCGCGCCGAGGTGGGCGAGGAAGGCGGCCCGGTCGGGCGCGTGGAGCGTCACGTTGGCAGGGACGCCGGCCAGGTCCGCGGCGGGCATGCCGAACACGTCGACCGCGGCGTCGACGCGGCCGAGCGCCGACACGAACGCCTCCAGGCCCTCGCCCTCGTTGAGGTAGACGAGCACGCGGTCGCCCGCTGTGACGGCCTGACCGAGCACGTCGTCGCGCAGGATGGGAGGGACGAGCCGGGCGGCGCTGCCCCGGCGGAGCGGGACGTCGTGGAACGTCGGGACGACGGTCACGGCCGGCCGGGGCGGGGCCACGACGGCGATGCCGCGCGCCGTGCCCCACGCGGCGGCCGCGTCGCGCGGCGTTCCGCCGCGGGCCGGGACGCCGCGGCGGGCGTGGACGAGCAGCAGCTGCCGGCTCAGCGCCACGACGGGCAGGCCCACGCGCCGCGCCGCGCGCCCGACGAACGGCTCGTGGTCGGCCACGACGAGGTCGGCCCGCACGCGGCGGAGCCACCACGCGGCCTCGGCGATGGCGTCCAGGCTGTGCCGCGCGTGGGGCCAGTTGGCGCGCGCCGTCGCGCCGAGGCGCACGCGGTTGGACTCCACGACCTGCCGCAGCGCGGGGATCGGGATGACGGGCCCGTCGCAGGCGTCCAGCTCGGCCGCGGCGGGCGCGCCGGCGGCGAAGAGGACGCGGTGGCCGCGCGCGCGCAGCGCCCCGGCGACGGCCTCGGCA
>JAYWIE010000110.1:0-4485 GCA_043789155.1 Rubricoccaceae bacterium
CTCGCGAACAACGTCGCGGGCTGCGGCACCGCCCCGACGCCGGCCGTCGGCTTCATCGACCCCGTCGCGGCCGGCCACACGCGCGGCGTCTACACGAGCCTCGACGACGGCAACCTCGCGCTCAACCTCGCCACGACTTACCCCGGCGTGTTTGAGGGCGTCCGCCTGATGGGCCGCAACCAGGGCACGGCCAACATCTCGACCAACGGCCTCGTCACGTTCAACATCGCCACGACCACCTTCTACGGTGGCCTCCCGGTCGCGAACGACATCACGCTCCAGATCGGCGCGATGGACGTCAACTTCAACAACACGACCTATGCCGCGGACAACGGGGGCGTGGCCGGCCTGCCGGGCGTCTTCTACGGCCTCTCGGACGCCAACGGTGACGGCCGTCAGGACCTCGTGATCACGTACTGGCACGCCTACGACTTCGGCTCGCCGACCCTCTCGGACCCGACCGCCCGCTACTACACGGTCCAGGCAGTCATCTACAAGGGTGCCCGGCCCAACCAGGACGACACCGTCGAGATCCGCTACCCGCAGGGCAACGACGCCAACGGGGTCGCGTACTTCAAAAACCTCGCCCTCACCCCGGCGGCTGGCACGTCCATCATCGACGACCTCTCGGTCGGGATCGGTGAGACGAACGGCCTCGAGGCTGCGATCTACCGCACCGGCGCAGGCACAGGCGGCCCGCTCACGACGACGGACCCCGTCCTGAACCTGCGGTTCGAGCCGCAGACGCAGGCGACGGCCTCGGGTGCCGCCGGCTACCGCCTCATGGGCGTGCCCGTCGTTGCCACGGGACTCGTGGCGAACGCGAACCCTGACTTCACGGTCGGGCGCCTCGCGCAGCTCAACCTCGTCCAGGGCATTATGGGCCAGTACCCGACCGTGGGCACGAACCTGTACACCGGCTACACCGGCACGGCCTTTACGCCGGCCGCCAACGTGACCGACGTCCTCGCGCCGGGCAGGGGCTTCTTCTGGTACCTGTACAGCATCGACTGTAACCCGACCGTCGCGCTGTGCGCCGGTGCCGTGGGGCCGCCGGCGACGAACGGCACGTCCCGGAGCTTCACGCTCCCGATGCCGCTCCAGGCCACGGGTGCCACGCCGCAGGCCGATGTGACGGTCGCTGTCTCCTCGGCGGGGAACGGCTTCAACATGGTCGCCAACCCGTTCCGCGCGGGCCTCACGGTTACGCCGGCCGCGGTCGCCTCGTGGGCCGTGGGCGGCACGCTCGCCTCTGCCGTCGTGCAGACGTGGGACCCGACGGTGGGCTCGTTTACGACGATCGCCGGGAACGTCTCGTCGGCATGGCAGGGCTTCTTCGTCCAGAACGCCACGACCGGCGGCGCGACGTCGCTCGTGATCCCGACCGCAGGCCGCGTGGCCGGCGGCACGTTCGTCGGCCGTGACGCGCCGACGCCGACTCTCGCGTTCCAGCTCAGCGGCACCGATGCCGCTACGGGCGCGGCGACGACGGACGTCGCCGCGACGCTCGCCGTCTCGGCCGATATGGCGACCGACGGCTGGGACCTCCTCGACGCCACGAAGCTGACGCCGCTCACGGCGGCCTACGCGACGGTCGGCTTCCAGGGGACGGGCTTCGAGGGTCGGCCGGCCGTGAAGGCGCAGGAGTCCCGCGCCACGAGCGCCACCGCGTTCGACGTCCCGATGGTCGTCGACGCCGTCGGCACGGCTGCCGGCCTGACGCTCTCGTGGGAGGGCCTCGACGCGCTCCCGGCGACGTGGGCCGTCGAGCTCCGCGACCTCGTCACGGGCACGGTCGTCGACCTCCGCACGCAGACGTCGTACGTCTTCGAGCAGACCGCTGACCTGGCCCGCACAGGTGCCGCCGAGACACTCCTCGCAGCTACGACGACGGCGGCGCAGGCCAAGGCCACGGCGGCCCCGCGCTTCGTGCTCCACGTCACGACCGGCCGCACGACGGCCGGCGAGGGCGCGGCCGTAACCGAGTTCGCGCTCGCGGCTCCGGCCCCGAACCCGACCGCAGGCACCGCCCGCGTCTCGTTCGACGTGCCGGCCGCGTCCGCCGTGTCGGTGGCGGTGTACGACCTGCTCGGCCGCCGGGTGGCGGTGCTGGCCGAGGGGCAGACGGCGGCGGGCCGCCACGAGGTCCGCCTCGACGCCGGTGCGCTCGCGCCGGGCGTGTACGTCGTCCGAATGCAGTCCGGGACGTTCATGGCGACGCGCCGGGTGACCGTCGTCCGCTAGTGGTCCTGACAGAGACAAGGTGAGGCGCGCGGCGCGGGGCGAGGGCTCCGCGCCGCGCGCCATTTCGGCCGCCCGGCACACGCAGCGACGCCCGCCCGACCGCGAGGTCGGGCGGGCACCGTCGTACCCGGAGAGGGACTCGAACCCTCAAGGCCTTGCGGCCAGCGGTGTTTGAGACCGCCGCGTCTACCATTCCGCCATCCGGGCGCAGCCCGCACAGGGCGCAGCCGCGAAGGTACACAGGGCCGTGCCTGCCCGCCGAAACGAGACCGCCCCCGGCTGCGCGTGCAGCCGGGGGCGGACGGGGACGCGGGCGTCCCGGAATCCGGTCGGGGCGGTGTGTGCCCCGGCGGATTACATGCTCGTCGAGTCGCCCGTCATCGGAGCGGCGTCGGCCGGGGCGGCCTCCATGCCCGTCGCCGGGGCGGCCTCCATCGAGGAGCCCTCCATGCCGGTCGAGTCGGACATCATCGTGTCGTCGCCCATCATCGCCGTCGTGTCAGCCATCATCGGGTCAGCCTCCGGCACGGCCGGGGCCTCGATGACCGTCGTGTCGACGTCGGTCGGGGTCTCGTCGGCGCAGCCGGCGAGCGTGAAGGAGGTCGCGGCGAAGGCGAGGATCAGGGTCTTCTTCATCGGGGTGCGCCTGGGGCGCGGGTGGGGTGGTATCGGAGCGGGCGCAGACCCGCGCGTGGGTGAGACGCGCCGTAAACTTCCCTTCAGAGGCCCTCTCCTGCAAGCGCACGCGCGTGAAAACGGCGGGCGGAAGCGCCTGGCGGGTCTCCCGTAGGTTTGACGCGACAGACCGACACGCCGCTCCGAATGACCGACCCGACTGCCGCCGCCGCGCTCGACCCCGACAGCGCGCTCGCCGACCTGCTGGACCTGCTCGACCTCGAGCCCATCGAGACGCTCCTGTTCCGCGGCCGCAACCGGCCCATCGGCAGCCCGCGCGTCTTCGGCGGGCAGGTGCTCGCGCAGGCGCTCGTCGCCGCCGGCCGGACCGTCCCGGAGGGCCGCTTCGCGCACTCGCTCCACGCCTACTTCATCCTGCCCGGCGACGTCCGCGCGCCGATCCTCTACACCGTCGAGTCGCTGCGGGACGGCGGCTCGTTCGCGACGCGCCGCGTGACGGCCGTCCAGCACGGGCGGCCCATCTTCAACGCCCAGGTCTCGTTCGCCCGCGACGAGCCCGGCCTCGACCACCAGACGCCCACGCCGCCGGACGTCCCGCCGGCCGACGCCGTCACGCCCGAGCGCGACCTCGCGCTCGCGCTCGCCGAGCACATCCCGGAGCCGCTCCGGACCGCCCTCACGCGCGAGCGGCCCATCGACTTCCGCTCCGTGGACCCCGTGAACCCGTTCGCGCCCGAGGCGCGCCCGCCGCACGCGGCGACGTGGCTCCGCGCCAGCGGCCCGCTCCCCGACGACCGCCTCATCCACCAGGCCGTCCTCGCCTATGCCTCGGACTGGGGCCTGCTCGGGACGGCGCTTCTGCCGCACGCGCGCTCGGTCTTCGAGCCGACGATCCAGGCGGCGAGCCTGGACCACGCCATCTGGTTCCACCGCCCCTTCCGCGCCGACGCCTGGCTGCTCTACGCCCTCGACGCGCCCTCGGCGTTCGGCGCGCGCGGCTTCGCCCGCGGCTCCGTCTTTGACGGCGCGGGCCGCCTCGTCGCGAGCACGGCCCAGGAGGGCCTCATCCGGCCCGTCGCCCCGCGCGCGGCGACGCCGTGAACGGGCGCTGGCTCCTTGCCGGCCTGCTCGGCGCCGGGCTGCTCGGCGCCGGGCTGCTCGTTGCCGGCTGCCGGATCGAGCCGACCGGCACGCCGGCCGTGCCCGCCGACGCACTCGGCGTGGCCTCGCCAGACCGTCCTGAACCGGTCGCTCGCATCGTGGCCGCCCCGTCTGCGGCCGGCCTCGTGCTGCCGGTCGTCGGCGTCGATCCGGCGGACCTCACGGACACGTTCAGCGACGCGCGCAGCGAGGGCCGCGTCCACGACGCGGTCGACATCATGGCCGCGCGCGGGACGCCCGTCGTGGCCGCCGCCGCGGGGACGGTCGCGGCCGTGCACCAGAGCGCGCGCGGCGGCCTCAGCGTCTACCTCCTGCTGCCCGACCGCCGGACCGTCCACTACTATGCCCACCTCGACGCGGTCGCGCCGGGCGTCGCCGCGGGCGTCGCGGTCGCGCAGGGCGGCGACGTCGGGACGGTCGGGAGCACCGGCAACGCCTCACCCG
>JAYWIE010000111.1:0-4477 GCA_043789155.1 Rubricoccaceae bacterium
CCGAACCCCGAACCCCGAACCCCGAACCCCGAACCCCGAACCCCGAACCCCGAACCCCTACCCGAACGTCAGCGGCTCTCCGGCGACGCCGTCGCCGGACCAGCCCTGGTGCGGCTTCCAGACCTCCCACGGGGCGTCGCCGCGCACGAAGATGTCTTCGAGCAGCTGCTTCTCCTTGAACGTGTCCATGCAGGCCCAGAAGCCGTCGTGGCGGACCATGCCGAGGTCGCCGGCGGCGCGCATCCGCTGCGCGGGCTCGCTCAAGAGGTCCTCGCCGGGCTGCATGTAGTCGAACACGCGCTGGTGCATCACGAAGTAGCCGCCGTTGATGCGGAGGCCGATCTCGGTGACGTGCTGGACGTCCGTGACCTCGCCCGAGGCGTCGGCCGAGACGACGTGGCTCGTGTAGTTCGGGTGGACGCCGAGGAAGGTCGTGGCGCGGCCCGACGCCTGCGCCTCGGCCACGACGGCGTCGAGCGGCGCGTCCGTGACGCCGTCGGCGTAGTTGGCCAGGAACCACTCGTCGCCGTCGAGGAACGGGCGGACGGCGGCGAGGCGCTCGCCGATGCACGTCTCGTAGCCCGTGTCGACGAACGTGATGCGCCAGTCGTGGATGTCCGAGCGGAGCAGCTCGACGTCGCGGCCGCCGGTCATCACGAAGTCGTTCGAGACCGTCTCGTCGTAGTCGACGAAGTAGCGCTTGATGTGGTCCGCGCCGTGGCCGAGGCACAGCACGAAGTCCGTGTGGCCGTAGTGGGCGTAGTACTTCATCACGTGCCACAGGATGGGCCGGTAGCCGACGGTCACCATCGGCTTCGGGAGCAGGCCGGAGTGGTCGCGGATGCGGGTCCCCTGGCCGCCGCAGAACAGGACAACTTTCATGGGCTCGGAGTGGGCGTGAGGAGTGGGTGTGCGTCGGTCCAGACGGTCCCGGCGCGGCGGCGCAGCGCGGGCTGGACGGGCCGGCCGACGCCGAACGGCTCGACCGATCCGGCGTCGAGCGCGTCGTGGTAGACGCGGCAGGCCTCGGCGAAGGCGTCGACGGTCGCGTCGATGGCCGCGTCGTCGTGAGCGGCGGAGACGACGAAGCTCGGGCCCAGAGTGCCCCGGCGCGTGAGCTCCTGGAGCATGAGCGTGCGGTAGGGCTGGCTCGCGAGGCCCGTCGGGCCGGCCGTGGTGAAGACGAGGTTGGAGTCGCGGCCGGCGAGGCCGACGAAGCCCGTGACGCCCGTCGCGTCGATGGCCTGCTGCGCGCCGCGGCGCAGGCGCGCCCCGGCGCGGTCCATCTGCCCGACGGCGTCGTCGTCGCGGGTGATCGTCATCGCGGCGACGGCGGCGGCGAGCGCGTGCGTCTCGGCCCCATGCGTGGACGAGAGCAGGAAGACGCGGTCGGCGTCGGTCGCGAGGCCGCCGAGGTCCATCAGGTCCGCGCGGCCGGCGAGGGCCGAGACCGCGAAGCCGTTGGCGAGGGCCTTGCCGAAGGTCGAGAGGTCCGGCGTGATCCCGTAGAGGCCCTGCGCGCCGCCGGCGTGCCAGCGGAAGCCGGTGATCATCTCGTCGAGCACGAACACGACGCCGCGCGCGGCGCACGCCGCCTGGACCGCGTGGAGGTAGGCCGCCGGGTCGTCCGCGCCGCGCGTGGCCTCCATCACGACGCACGCGACGTCATGGGCGCTGAGGACGGCTTCGAGGGCCGCGACGTCGCCGTAGGGGAACGAGACCGTCAGGTCGCGGACGGCACGGGGCACGCCGGCGTCCATCTCGGTCGTCCCGATGAACCAGTCGGACTGGCTCAGGAACGGGTGATCCTGACAGACCGCGACCGTCTCGCGGCCCGTCGCAGCGCGGGCGAGCGTGACGGCGGCCGTCGTAGCCGACGAGCCGTCCTTGCAGAACTTGACGCGCTCGGCCGTCGGGACGGTCGCGAGGAACGTCTCGGCCGCGACCCGCTCGACCATGCTCGGCCGCGAGAAGCCGACGCCGCGCGCGAGCCACTCGGCCGCGGCGGCTACGACGCGCGGCTCGGCGTGCCCGAGCGTCACGGCGCGCAGCCCCATCCCGTACTCGACGTAGCGGTTGCCGTCGACGTCCTCGACGCGGCAGCCCTGCCCGCGCGCGATCACGACGGGCATGGCCTCGGGCATCTGGTCGTCGCCGCGGGCGTACGTGTGCGCGCCGCCCGGCACGAGGCGGTGCATGGCCGCCTGGTGCGCGCGGGACGCGGCCCAGCGGGCGGGGTCGGGGGGCGTGTAGGTCATCGCGCTGTGGGTGCGACGGTGGGAAGACGGGTTGGAGTTTGAGGTTTGAAGGGGGGGTCGGTCAGCGTCGGGTGGTCGGATGTAGCTCGGCCGTGACCGTCTCCAAACTTCGGTTCTCCAGACTCTCTCACCGCTTCGGCGGGAGCGAGCAGGTCTGCCGCGAGCAGGCGGTCGGCGGCCGTGCGAACCGTCTCGAACGGCAGGCCGGAGCGCTCGGCGGTGTCGAGCAGCGCGTGGTCGCCGTCGGCGAGGGCGAGCACCCACGACAGCGCGGCCTGCGCCTCGGGCGGGTGCGCGTGTCCGCCGATGGGCGCGTAGAGGCCGCGGCGGCCGAGCTGCGGCTCGCCGAACGGCGCGAGGGTGAGGAACCGGCCATCGCCGTCGAGGACGTCCAGAATGGACCGGAGCGCACGGAGCGAGCCTTCGAGGGACGCCGCGCGCATGAGGCTCAGGTCGTCGCCGGACGTGTGGTACTCGGGGTACTCGCCGTGGGGCGTCCGCGTGAGCCTTCCGACGGGCAGGTCGATGCCGGGCGAGCCGAACTGGCGCTCGTCGTAGCCGTCGGGCGTCCACGGGCGGACGTCGAGCCCTTCGCCGGCGTCGCGCATGGCGAGCGCGACGGCCCGGTCGACGGCGAGCGGCGCGCGGAGCGTGCCCCGCCGCGACAGTTTGTAGGTGAAGCCGCCGGCGTCGCCGAGGTTCGAGAGCACGAGCCCGTGCCGGATGCGGCCGAGGCGGCTCCGGTTGCGGGCGAGCCACGCGATGGCCCCGAGCGTGCCCGGCGCGACGAGCACGCGCAGCGTGTGGCGGCGGCGCGGGCCGGCGAGGCGCTCGGCGGCGAGGGCCGCGGCGACGGCCAGCCCGCTCGCGTTGTCGTTGGCGAGGGCCGGGTGGCAGGCGTGGGCCGAGACCAGGATCTCGTCCTCGGTCTCGCCCGGCACGACGATCTCGCCGACCGACATCGCGCCGTCGACGAGGTCGGCGTCGATGAGGACGTCCGCCTCGCCCGTCTCGCCGAGCGCGTCCGCGAGCGCGTCGAGGTCGCGCTGGGCGAGGCAGAAGCCCCACGCCTCGGCGTAGTAGGCCGTGCGGTACGGGACGAGCGCGGGCTGCTCGGGCAGCGTGTGCAGGTGCGGCCGCAGCGCCTCGAAGGTCATCCGCTGGCGGACGGGCCGGCTGTACTGGACGAGGTGCAGCGGGCTCGCGGCCCACTCGGCGACGCGGCGGCCGCCGGGCAGCGCGATGTGCGCCTCGCGGACGCGCCACTCGGGCGGGACGGTCCAGTCGAAGACGCGCTCGCCGCTCGGGACCTCGCTCACGGCGACGGGCACGACCTCGCCGAGGCGCGCGAGCGTCTGGCGGAGGCCCTGCCCGGTGAGGCAGCGCCGCAGCGGCAGCAGGTCCGCGACGAGCGCGAGCAGCGCGTCGCCGGTCCAGGAGCGAGTCGGGGTCATGGCCGCAATATCGGCCAGCGGCGGTGCGCCTCAAACGCGAGCCGCCGCGCACGGACGAGCGTGCGCGGCGGCGGGCCGGGGGTTGCCATCCTTGCGGACGTCTCGGCGAGACGTCGCTACCTGAACGCGACAGTCAGCGGCGGCTCATGAAGAGGCGCAGGACGTACCAGAACATCAGCGCGACCGAGGCGAAGAGCTCGATCGCGGCCGAGACGTGCCGGTCCTCGGGGTAGCGGTTCAGGACCTTGTCGGTGTCGTAGAGGATCGCGGCCCCGGCGAAGGCGATCATCGCGACCGAGAACCACGTGCCGAGCTCGAAGCCGAAGAGCACGGCCGAGACGATGGCGACGAGCGCGACGATGCCGCCCCACTTGAGCAGCGAGCCGAGGAACGAGAAGTCCTTGCCGGTGAACACGACGAGGGCCGTGAGCGCGGTGAAGCCCATCAGCGTCACCCACGCGGCCGAGGCGATGGTGCCTGGCGCGACCTGGTTCGCGATCGCCAGCAGCGGCACGAAGATGATGGCCTGGATCGCGACCGTCGCCGCGAGCGCGGCGTACTGTGCGGGCCGGGACTCGGCCTGCGCGGCCGTCCGGCTCGCGAACCAGCTCACGAGCATGAAGCCGCCGAGCACGAGCAGCCAGTTGCTGAGCATCGCGTTCGCGATGACGTACGCGATGCCGCTCTGGAACAGGAACACCTCAAGGCCGGCGAAGGCCAGAATCGCGCCGAGCAGGTGCGCGTAGGTGCGGACGAGGAACCCGG
>JAYWIE010000112.1:0-17071 GCA_043789155.1 Rubricoccaceae bacterium
GCGGCGTCGGCCGCGCCGAGCGCGGGCATAGCGATGCTCCACTTCTCGCCGTTCTTCTGCACGAGCGGCACACTCTTGGTCCACATCCGCTGGAGTTGCTTGCGCGCAGAGTCCTTCGTCAGCCCTCCGATCTGCTCGATCTCGTAGGCTCTGAGCGGCTCGGGACTCTTCGACATGATCTCCAGGATGGCCTTCTGCTGGGCGGACGCCTCGTTGGCCGCCGCAGGCCCGAGCAGCCGCCACGTCCCGATGGTCTCGTCGAGCTGGACCGAGAGCGTGACGCCCTCCATCTCACGCGGGACGACGGCGAGCACTACGCCGTTGCTGCTGTTGGCGAGCACGGCCCCGTTGTCGACGCCGGCGACGAGGCCCGTCGTGCCACTGATGAGGTCGAGCACCGAGTCGAGCCCGTCCGCGCTGCGCTTGCTCGCGTGGTGGACAATGATCGCCGAGACGCCGTAATGTGTGCAGCACTTCGTGATACCCGACGTGATCTCGTACTCCTCACCGAACGAGCTACTTCCGTCCGTAGACATCCGGAAGTGGAACAGCGTGTCGATGACGACGAAGCGGGTCTGCGGGTGCGTCTCGAAGTAGCGCGCCAGCGCGTCGATGCCGTCATGCCCGCGGGGCCACTCGGTCGTGAACGTGAGCACCTGCGGGACGTCCATCCCGCTGCGGCTCATCCTCACCATGCGCTCCTTGAGCCCGCCGAGCCCGCCTTCGAGGTAGAGGTAGAGCGTGTCCGTCTGCACGACCTGCACCTGTCCGAGCGCCCGTCCGCCGGCGGCGAGCGCGAACGCGATGCCCTGCGCCATGAAGCTCTTGCCGCTCTTTGGCTTGCCGGCCAAGAGCGTCACGCCCTGCGGGAGCACGCCCTCGACGAGCCACGTCGGAGCTGGCATGTTCATCCGCACCAGCTCGGCCGCGGTGAACGTCGTCGGCCAGCCGCCGGCGGCCTGGAGCGCGACCGCGGGCGACGTCTCGCCGTAGACCGGGAGGACGGCCGCCGTAACGGACGCCTCAGCCGCGTCGTACGGCAGCGCGAGCACGCCGAGCGCGTGTGCCATCAGCTCGAGCTCGACCGCGCGCAGTGCCTCGTTCTCGGGCGTGCCGTCGACGTGGTGGGCCATGCGGCCCGCCGCGGCGGCGCGGCGGAAGTTGTAGCCCTCGCGCCGGTTGCCGGCGTCGATCCAGTCGGGCTGGCCGACGGGTTTCCCGTCGGCGGTGAACAGCGCGGTGCCGGCGGCGGCGCGCTCCATGCGTGAGGTGGCCGTCTCAGCAGCGGCGCGGGGACCCGTGCATGTGCTGTCCGGGGATGACGGCCGGCTCATGCTGCGGTGCGGCTGGGCGCGACGCCCGCGGCAACGACGCCGGCACGGGCGTCGTCGAGCACGCGGACGCACTCGGCGAGCACATCGGCCGAGAACGTCTCGCGGAGCGCATTGCGGACCGTGAGCGGGGAGATCTCCAGCCGCGCTGCGACGGCTTCGAGGAAGGCCGCGAGCGTCGGGAAGGAGACATCGCGGGCGGCGAGGATCTCCCGGGCCAGGTCGCGGCGGGCCTCGCGAGCGCGGTCGCGGGCGGCGCGCACGACGTCGGCGGACTCGCGGACGACCTCACGGACGGCGGCGTCGTGACGCTGGACGGCCTCGCGGGCACGCCGGACGGAGGGTGGTGGAGAAAGTGAGGACATGGGGGCGGTGGGCGGTAACCTGTCGGGACCCGGTTCGTAGCCGAGTCAGGGTTGGCCATGATAGGATCAACCTTACCCCACCCGCAAGGGGCATCCGTACAACATTGGACGATTCGTTTTCAGAACAGCTCAAACGGGCTCGAAAAGGCGCAAAGTTGAGCCGCCCGGCAGCAGTAGCCTTGCTCAACGAGTCGGGCCACAGCGTCAGCAAGAGCGCGCTGGCTGGCTACGAGCACGGGCTACACACCCCGCACCCGATCAAACAAGCAGCGATCCTTCGCGTCTTGGGGGCGGGGCCGCAAGCCATGCCTCCGCAAGACGACGAGGCGGGCGACGACGACGAGGAGCGCGTGACCTACCCGGTCGCGCCGAACGGGCACGGCGCAGACTCGACGGGCCGCGACAACCAGACCGCGCGCCCGAGCACCATCAGCCTGCCGCCCGTCCTCATGCGCCGCCTCATGGGCGGCCGGCTCCCGCTTGACGGCCTGTGGAGCTTCGCGAGCGGCACCAGCATGGAGCCCTACATCCCGAACGGCTTCCCCATCTTCATCGAGCCGTGCGGCACCGCCCTCATCGACGGCGAGCGGTACGCCGTCTGGCTCGGCGAGGCCGACGCCGACGTCGTGAAGCGGATCGAGCTCGTCGGCGGCGGGGCGGTCGCGCTCGTCGCCGACAACCCGCGCGTCTCGAACCGGACGCTCTGGCCGACGGAGGACCCGGAGCAGTGGCGGACCGACGACGGCGGAACGATTCGCCTCGTCATCCAGGGCCGCGTGACGTTCCCGCCGGACACGCCGGCCTCGGTTGTCGGCGGGCTCGAATCGTTCGCCCGGTCGATCATCGAGCAGATCCGCAAGGCGTAGCCCGAGCCCTGTCCCGCGGCGGGACGTGTCCCGCCGGCGGGACAAAGGTTTGTCCCGCCACTTTTCGGCCCGTACGCTACCGTGCGGGCCGTTTTTTGGCCCCGCGGGACAACGGGACACCCCCTACCCCCTGGCGGCTGAAGCGGGAGGGGGGGGGGTGTCTCTGTCCCGCTGTCCCGCGGGACCGCTCTAAGAAAGAAAATGTACCTTTTTACATCTTACAGAGCCGATTGCCCGGCGGGACAACCCCGTGTCCCGCCGTGTCCCGTTGTCCCGCCTCCCCCGGCGTGGCGCGGGACGATTTTCGGCCGTAGTCTGCTCGCCCACTCCATCGCCTCGCCGCCCCTATGCGTCTCGCGCTTCTCCTTCTCCTTGTCCTTGCCGCCGCCGGTACCGCCCGCAGCCAGCCGTTCGAGGCCGGGTGGCGCATCGTCGAGCCGTGTGCCGAGTTCAGCGTCACACAAGCAGCACCTGACGAAGGAGACGACCCTAGCCAGCTCATCATCGTCGCCGGCGAGAGCGTCCTCGCCGCCGAGCGCGTAGGCGACGGCGTTCTCGTGTACGAGGCGCACGGCCGGATCAGCGTGATCCGCCCGGAGACGTGCCTGACGACAGCGCCGCAGGGTCGGCCGGCCCGGTTGCTGGAAGACGTCCAGCTGATGGACCGGACGCTCACACAGGGCTCTGTGATCTGGGTGACCGGGCTCGACGCCGGGCAGGACGTCGTGAACGTGCTCGTCGACGGAGGCGAGCACCTCAACGTCCCCACCCGGAAGGTGGAGTTTCTCCGGAACGCCTACTTCGCACAGCCCTCCCACCGTCCGGGCTGGCAATCCGTCAGGCGGTGATCGCGCACGCCTCCCTCTCCCGCTGCTCCATGCGTATCGCACTTTGCCTTCTCGCGGCCCTGCCCGCGCTCGCGTCTGCCCAGACGCCTGGCCGCCTCCCGCTCTGGTTCGTCCACAACGAGGTTCGGTACGACCCCGGCCTCATCCGGCTCGCGGCGGCGGGCTGCCCCGAGGCGTGGCCCTTCTCCGCCACGGTCTACGAGGATCAGGAGGTTCGGCAGGGCGAGGATGTACACGTCAGGTACGCCGAGACGTGCTCTGAAATCCAGATCATGAACACGGAGCAGCGGCTTTCCGACGCCCTCGACGCGCTCTACATCCGTCTCGGCGAGCAGTGGCGGTCGGAGACGAGAACGGACTACTCGACCGACGCCTGGGACATGAGGCCGCGTCTCGTCGAGCTTCACGAGGCGTGGAAGCGGTACACCGAAGCCGACTGCGGCTTCGACGTCGATCTTGCCTTTCGCGGCGGCACGGGCTCCACGATGGAGGGCCACGCCTGTTCGCAGGAGCAGGTGGACGCCCGCATGGAGTGGGTCGCTGTCATGATGGAGGAAGCGGGGCCGCGGACGTCTGGCGAGTAAGACGACCTGCCGTATACCGAATCGCCCCGCACAACCCCGAGTCGTGCGGGGCGTTCTATTTTGGCGCACCCTTGCGCCCTGCGCTATGCGCCCGACCGACACGCCCGAAGCCCCGATCACGCTCACCGAGGCCAAGCGCCGGCTCGCGACCCGGCTCGGCGTCTGCGAGGAGTCGCTGCGCGTGGCCGGCTACGTCAAGCGGCTCCGCGACCGGGGCGCGTACCTCTCCCGGCAGCACCAGACCGACGGCGGCCTGAAGCTCCGCTGCCTGCGCCTGCGGCCGTCCGTCGTCGAGCAGATCGCCGACGAGATCCTCGCGACGCTGCCCGCGCCCGAGTAAGCGCGCCCGGGTAGGCGCGCGCCGACCGGCCGCAGTGGGCGGCTGGCACTCCCCGACCGACTGGCCGCGCGCTTCGCGCCGCCGGTGGCCCCGTCGTGCGCCTGAAAACGCTCCCACACGCGCCCGTCCGTTTCCATGTGCGCCGAAGGTTGGCCGGCGTTGCCGAAGACGGGCCGTGACCGCCCGGTAGAGCACCGCAGGGCCGGTTCCGGGGGACTTTGGGGCCTCACACCGCCCCCGGCGCTCCGTGCTGACCCCCGACTTCGACGGCTACTCCGACGACGACGACGCAGCCCATCAGGCTGCGCCCGAGACGTTCGCGGGCTCCGTCGCCGACGTGCAGGGCGGACGCCGCTTCGTCGGCGGCCTCTTTCGCGAGCCGCCGCACGCCGACGACGCCGACGACGCCGACCTCGAGTGGCTCCACGGCTACACCGAGGACGCGCCCGGCACGCTCGCCGACGTCCTCAACACGTTCGGGCCGGGCCTCTACCGCATCCGCACCGCGCCGGGCTACCCGGCCGACACGGGCCGGCGGATCACCGTCCAGGTCGGACGGCGCAAAGCTGCCCCGTCCGCGCCGCCCAACGTCACGCCCGAGGTGCCGCCGGCCAACATGGAGCGCCTGCGCCGCGAGGCTACGGAGGCCGCCCGCGCCGACATCGAGTTCGAGAAGGACGGGCTCGCCCGCGACGTACGTCGCCTCAAGCTCGAGGTCACCGACGGCGAGGAGACGCTGGCCCGCGCCCGCCGCGAAGCCGACCGGCTCGCGGCCGAGGCGAACACGCTCCGCGCAGAGCTTGCCGCGGCGCAGACCGACGCCATCACCGCCCGCCGCGCCCTCGCCGACGAGTCGATGCGCCACGCGACCGAGACGGCCGAGGCCGCGCGCGCCGCCGCCGACGAGATCGACGGCTACCGCGCCGAGGCGGCCGAGCTGCGCGCCGACATGACCGTCCGCGACTACGAACTCGCGAGCGCGCGCCGCGGCGAGGGCATCCCCGAGTCGAACCCGCTCCTCGACCTCGCCCGCGAGGCGATGCCGCACATGGGAGGCCTCTTCGGCGGGATCGCCGCCCGTCTGGCCGTGCAGCCGGACACGGCCGCTGGCAGCGGCTCCGGAGCGCCCGCCTACACCCCCACCCTGTCGCCGGCACCGCTGCCGATGTCGAGCGCGTACAGCGGGGACGGCGGCACAGGCTTTCCGGCGACGCCGCCGGAACCGGCCACCCCCTCGTTCGACGCCTTTTCTGTGGGCGCTTCGGGCGACGGGGCGGCCGGGCTGACGGCCCTCGCGGCCGACGTCGCCACGCCCACCCCGGACGGCGGCCCCCTCGTCGCCATCGCCCGCGCCGTCGTGTCGGTGATGCAGGGCGCGGCGTCCGTGACGCCGGCCGAGATCGCGCGCCTCGTCGAGCGCGGCCAGACGGCCGGCGCGGAGCCCGCCGACTGGCGCGAGCTCGTCTCGGACCTCGTGGGCGAGGCCGTCAAGGTCAAGGCCGCGCCGGAACCGCTCGCCGACCTGCTCGCGCCGCTGCTCGCCCCGTTCGCGGACCAGTTCGCCCGCGTGCTCGCGATGCCCGACGCGCTCGCGCTGCCGCTCGTGATGCACGAGATGGGCGTCGCCGTGCCGAAGGGCGGCCGGGCCTACCTCGGACGCCTCCTGACAGCCCTCAAGGCGCGCCTCTGATGTCCGACCGCCTCTGCATCCCGCTGCCGTCCTGGCTCCGCTCCGGCCCGACCGCGACGCTCACCGGCGCGGGCGGCTGCTTCGACGACACCTGCGACGTGCTCGTCGTGGACGGCGGCACGACAGCCGCGCAGAGCTACCGCACGGCCGCGGCCATCGGGCGCGAAACCGCGAGCCTCATCCGCGCCGGCCGCATCTCGGGCACCGTCCGCACCTTCGCGCTCGGCGCGTGCGAGGCGGCCGGCGTCGCGCCCGGTGGCGACCCGTGCGACGTCGCCGCGGCCATCCTCGCGCGCGCGGCGCAGGCCGTCCAGTACGCGCCCGATCCGGTCCGCGCCGAACTCGTGCAGGGCGCGTCGGAGACGATCCGCGCGCGCGCCGGCGACTGCGAGGACTTCACGGCCCTCGTCGGTGCGGCGTGCGAGTCGCTCGGGCTCGCGGCCCGCGTCGTGCTGATCCGCTACGCCGGCACGGCGGGCTCGGCCGACGCCTACGACCACGTGTTCCCCGAGATCGACGTTGCCCCGCGCGGCGCTGCCGCTCCGTGCTGGGCCGCGACCGACGCCACGCTCTGGGGCGCGTCCGGCATTACGCCCGCCGTCGGCCTCGACCCGCGCCGGCTCGCGTCGGTGCGCCGCCAGCTCGTCATCGACCCTCACGCCGCGGTCGCCGTGGCCCCCGACTCCATGCGCTCGCTCGCCTCCCCGCTCTCGGGCCTCTTCGGATTCAACCTCGGCGGCGGTCCGCCCGGTGGCGGCCAGTTCGGCTTCGGCGGCGGCCCGCCCGGCGGCCAGTTCGGCTTCGGCTCGGGCGCATTTGGCTTCGACCCCTTCGGCCTCGGCGGCACGCCCGGCGGCGGCCGGTTCGGCTTCGACCAGTTCAGCCTCGGCACGGGCGGCTCGCTCTTCTCGGGCGGCGGCCCGCTGAGCAAGCGGCAGGGCGAGGGCAACGGCGACTGGCTCGAGCGCATCCTCGACGCGAGCGAGCGGCTCGGGCCGCTCCTGATCGCGCTCTTGGGCCGCTCGCGCCAGTACGGCGAGGCGCGGGGCGTGATCTACAACCCGACCTCGACGCGCCCGCCCGCCGGCTACACGCGCGTCACGGACCCGCAGACGGGTGAGCAGATCGACGTGCCCAACGACCAGGTGCCCGAGATCCTAGCTGCGGCCGACGCCTCCGGCGGCCAGCAGGGCGGCGGCGTCAGCGGTACGACGCTGCTGCTGATCGGCGGCGCGGGCGTCGCGACCTACCTCTTCACCCGCCGCAAGCGCTAAACCGCGATGCTGAATCTCACTCAGAAGGTCATGCCGGCGCTCGACACGGACGTGCTCAGCGATACGGTCGGGCTCGGTGATACGGTTGGGTTCGGCGCGCCGGTGGGCCCACAGGCCGGACCCGACATGGGAAGGCTGCTCAAGATCGCCGGGTTCGCCGTCGGCGTCGGCACGCTCGGGTGGCACACGGTCAGTCCCGCCGTCGGAGTCGTCGCCGGCGGGGTCTTTCTCGGCTCCGTCTACACCATGAGCGGGGAGTGGTAGCGAACCGCCAACAGCCCCTCCCCGCCACCGCCTAGCCCGCGATGCTCAACCTCTCCCGCCGCCTCCTCGGTGCTCCGCCCGCGACGGGCCGCCCGTCCGCCGCCCCGGCGCTCGCGCTCGTCGGCGCGCGCGACGTCGCGCTCTGGCTGCACAGCCGCGCCGGCCTGCCGGCCTTCGTCACCGTCCTCGCAGCACGCACGAACCCGTGGCTCGGGGGCTGCCCCGAAGTCACCGTCGAGATGTGGAAGGCCGGCAGCGAGCGCCGAAGCCGGCTCGACACCAAGACGTTCCAGCTCGTGGACGGCTGGCTCGACGGCGTGGACGACCTCTGGAGCTGGGGCAGCACGCTGGACTGCCTCAACACGACGACGCTCACGGCCGGGGCCTACGTCGGCGACGTCGTGTTCGTCGTCATCGACCCGCGCTCGGCGCGCGAGCTCGGCCGCTCGGGCCCGTTCCGGCTCGGCACGCTGCCCGCAGGCAGCGCCATCGACGAGCAGCCGACGTTCACGCAGAACGCCGCGGCGACGGTCGCCGGCGTCGTCGCCGGCACGGCCGAGGTGATCGCGGCCGGCGTCGAGGGCGGCGGCGACATCCTGAACGCGACCGGGCTGCCGTCGCTTCTGAAGTGGACCCTCTTCGGTGCAGCCATCGGGGCCGTCGTCGTGTTCGGCCCGGCGCTGCTAGACGCGGTAGACCGATGAATGACGCCTACACGGGCGTCACCGACGTCCCCTTCGAGATCGTGGACGAGGGCGACGGGCCGCGCGGTCCGCTGCACTTCGACGCCCGCCCGGGCGACGGCCGCCCCGGCGGTCTCGGCGGCCCCGTGCCGGGCCCTGTGGTCGCGCTCCTTGCGCGCCTCGCGTCGGGCGTGCTCCGGGGCCACGAGGCGGACGCGCTCGCGACAGCGGCCATCCTGGGCGGCTTCGCGCGCAACCCCGCCTCGCTCCGCGCGACGGTCCAGCGCCACGAGCCCGCGATCAACGCCTTCCTGCAAGAGATCGACATGGCGGCCGTCATCGACGCCGCGCTCGACCCGTCGTCCGGCTACTCCGCGCTCGACGTCGGCCGCGCCTCGACCGGAACGCTCATCGGCGGGGCCGTGCTCGGCTTCGTCGCCTCCAAGCTCTTCTCCAACGAGTGATGCCCCGCGCCTCCCGACTCGTCTCGGCTCCGCAGCTCGCCCGTCGGCGCTTCGCCGGCGTGGACCTGCCCGGGGTCTACGGCCGGCTCCTCGGCGACCCGCCGCCGAACGTCTACGTCCTCGTTAAGGGCCCCGCGGGCTCCGGCAAGAGCACGTTCACGCTCGGGCTCGCCGACGCCTGGGCAGGCACCGTCGGCCCGTCGCTCTACGTCGCGGCCGAGGAGGGCATCAGCAAGTCCCTCCGCGACCGCGCCGTCCGCACCGGCGCGGACTCGCCCGGCCTCCACTTCTCGACGTTCGAGGGCTTCGACGGCGTGCTCGCCGACGCGAAGTCGATCCGCGCCGGCCTCGTCGTGCTGGACTCGATCAGCTCGGCCGACCCGCACAGCCGCCACTTCGCCGCGTTCGCGAAGGACGCCGCCGCGGCCGGCTTCGCGCTCGTGCTCGTCGCCCACGAGACCAAGGCCGGCAAGCACCGCGGCTCGTCGTCGCTCGCCTACGACCCCGCTGTCGTCGTGCGCGTCGCCCACGGCGTCGCGGCGACCGAGAAGAACCGCCACGCGCCGCTGACGGCCGTGGACGTGGACTTCGGTACCGAGCGGACCAACCCGTCGCCGGCCTGCGACTGCCAGCCGTGCGGCGCGTGCGGCGGCGTCCTCCGCTCCAACCCGCCCCACTCCGGCGCGTGCGCCCACGCCACCGGCACCACGTGCGCGTGCTCCTGCGGCGGCCGGATGCACCGCTCGGGCCTCACTAAGACGGTCGGGCGCGTCAAGACGGCCGGCAAGCAGAGCGCCGCCGGCAAGGCCGCGATGGCCGGCATGACGGCCGGCGGCACCAAGCGCGTCGTGCCCGGCGCGCGGCCCGTGCGGCGGGCGAACCCCGACGGCGACACCGTGCTGACGCTCGACGGCGACCCCGTGACGGTCCGCAGCCTCATCCTGTCCAACCCGGACCTGACGACCCGCGAGAAGCAGCGCATCCGCGCGCTCCGGCCCGGGCAGACGCTCATGCTCGGTGGCGGCGCGGGCGCGCTGTTCGAGGTGCATCGGCCCGGCGAGGCGCAAGGGCGTCGCGCCAACCCGGTCCCGACCCCCTTCGGCGCCACGTTCGCCGAGATCGCCCGGACGCACACCATCGCGGGCGCGGCGAAGCTCAACAAGCTCGTCGGGTTCGAGAGCCCGGCCCTGCTCGACTTCGCCGAGAACGGCGGCCGGCTCCCGAAGGGGCAGACGCTGGAGGGCATGGTCGAGCGCGCCGAGCGCGCGCAGATGGCCTTCTCGTGGAAGAGCCGCAGCCGCACCGAGACCGAGGGCACGACGCGCCGCGTCGGCGTGCTCACCGTCGCCCTCTTCGGCGAGTCGACCGACCCCGACCTCTTCGAGGACCCCGCCGGCCGGGCCTACGCCGACCCGTGGAGCCGCGCGGCGACGGTCTACGAGTTCCCCGGTCAGGACTTCGCGGACGCGCTCCGCAAGTTCCTCGTCTCGTTCGGTGGGCTCCGCGTCGCGGTCTACGACCAGCACCACGCGAAGCTCGTGCTCGGGGCGAAGGAATACCGCCGGCAGGAGAAGCTCACCGCCCCCGACCCGGCTCCGCCGCCGGGCGACGTCGGCCGCGTGCTGGGACAGTCCCGCCGCGACAAGGCGAAGGCTCCGCGCAAGCCCCGCGTCTCCGCGCCGCGCCCGAAGCCGGCCAAGAAGGCTCCTCGCCCGAAGGCTGCACCCCGGCCAAAGACGTCCGCCGCGCCGGCGGGACCGCGCAAGACGTCCGTTCCGCCGCCCGTCGCGTCCAGCCAGTCGTCCGGTGCGGGCGACCTCGGGGCCTTCGACGCAGGCATGAACAGCATCGAGGCGATGCTCGCCAAGGCCCTCGCATGAAACCGCCCCGACGCCCTCGACCGTCCCCCCCCGGACCGACCGCGCGCGAGCGCGCCCAGGCCGCCGCCGCCCGGATGCTCGGGCAGACCGGCCCGCGCCGCAACCCCGCCGGCGGCACCGCCGGCACCGCGCCCGACCCCGACGCCGCCAACGTTGCGTCGGACCTCGAACACGACTTCCTCCTGACGGACCCGGACTGATGCCGACGCCCCGCCCGAACCGCTCCGCAGTGGACACCGCGCTTGCCCCCCGGCAGACGCGGTTCCGCCGCGTGGTCGGGCTCTACGCGCAGGCCCTCTGCGCGGGGAAGATCCGGGCCGAGTTCGTCGAGCCGCTGAACGGGCAACTGGCGACGCTCGCGGGCTACGTCGGCATCTCGTTCGCGGACCTGCTCGAAGCGGAGAAGGCCAAGTGCGCCGCGACGCCGCAGGACAGCGGCACCCGCCCGACCGTTCGGGAAGCGGTGGACCAGGTGCTCGCCGAAGAGGCTGCGGCCGACGCGGCAAGTGCGCTCCCGCGCATCGGGCGCAACGTGAGCCTCCGCGGGGCCGCACCGCTGAAGCTTTCCAAGAAGCAGCGCCTCGACGCCAACGCCCGCGCGATGACCGTGCTCGCACAGAAGCCGGGCAAGGAGGGCTACCGCGCGTCCAGCCTGAACGACCTGCGCCTCTACACCGGCAACGGCGGCCTCCAGGTCGACTCGGCGGGCGTCCTCAACCAGCACTACACGTCGTACACCGTCGCCCGCTTCGTCTGGGACAAGCTCGTCGCGATGGGCGCGCCGACCGGGTGGTACCTCGAGCCCGGCTGCGGCGCGGGCAACTTCGTCGGCCTCAAGCCCTCCGAGGACTACGGCGTCGTCGGGTTCGACTACGACCCGGTGGCCGTCGCCGTCGCGACGGCGCTCTACCCCGACGACGAGATCGTCCTCGCCGACGCCAAGGACTTCGCGTGGGACCGCTACCGCTCGTTCGCCGTCGGGGCCGTCGGCAACGTGCCCTTCGGCAACTACTCGCGCTTCCGCCGCGGCGACACGTTCGAGCGGCTCAAGCCGCTCATCCACGACGGGCTGATCCTGCACGCGCTCGACACGATCCGCCCCGGCGGCGTCGCGGCGCTCATTTCGTCGGCCGGGACGATGGACAAGAAGAACAGCCGCGTCCGGCGCGCGATGGTCGAGATGGCCCACTTCGTCGGCGCGTACCGCCTGCCGAACACCGCCTTCAAGGACAACGCCTCGACCGAGGTCACGACGGACATCCTGTTCTTCCAGAAGCGCGCGCTCGCGGCCGGCGAGGCCGCCGTGCTCTCCCCGCTCGACGAGGCGTTTCTCGAGACCGTCGACGACGTGGGCGGCGTCGAGGGCTCGCACGTCGCGCGCTACTACGTCGACCGGCCCGGCCGGATGCTCGGCACGCTCGAAGTTTGCCTCGGCCAGTACCGCACGCAGACCGGCGTGAAGGGCACGCTCACCGACGCGGTGCTCGCGCGCCTCGTCGCGGCCGACGACATGGCGTTCCCCGATCCGGTCGCGCGCCCGGTCGAGATGCCGGCCGGCGCGGCGCAGAAGGCAGCTCCCAACCTGCCGCCCGAGATCGCGTCCTGCGAGGCCCTTCTGGCTGCGCTCAAGGGCGTCCTCGCCCGGCAGCAGGAGAATGCGCCGAAGCCCGAGCGCGACGCCGCCCGCGCGGCCCTGCGGGCTGCGGCCGAGGCGCACGTCAAGCGGTTCGGCCTGCCGTCGAAGTCCCGTGCCGCGGCCGACGCCTACGCCGGCACGTCGGACCTCTACACGCTCCGCGCGCTCGTCACGCAGGACGCCGCGGGCGGCCTCGCGTTCTCGGACGTCGCGACGCGCGACACGCTGTTCAGCGCCGCCTTCGAGCCGAAGCCCGCCTCAAACCGGCTCGCCGACGTGGCGCTCTTCCTGCGCCAGACCGGGGCCGAGGCGACCGTCGCCGCGCTCGCCGAAGCGTCGGGCCGCAC
Organism: Rubricoccaceae bacterium; assembly: GCA_043789155.1. GTDB lineage: Bacteria > Bacteroidota > Rhodothermia > Rhodothermales > Rubricoccaceae > DASVSE01. The sequence goes on from JAYWIE010000112.1 coordinate 12,573, forward strand.
CGTGGCCGACGTGGACCGCGCCGTCCGCGCCGGGAGCGAGAAGGTCTTCCTCAACCCCGAGTCCGGCCGCGTCGACGTCGCGGCCGAGTACGTCTCGGGCTTCCTGCCGCCCAAGATCACGGCCGCCGACGCTGCCGGGCTGACGGCCAACGTCGCCGCGCTCCGCGCCGCGCTCCCCGCGCCCGTCGCGGCCGAGGACATCCTCTTCGACCTGCTCGACGCCAACACGTACCTCCCGGCCGACATCGCCGCGGCGTACGTCGAGTACGCCGTCGGCGGGCGGCTCGTCGGCGTGAAGCGCAACTGGGTCATCGACCCCTACAACGCGGCGATGGCCGGCGTCGCCGGGTGGGGCTGGAAGTCCGACTACGCCGCGATCCTCCAGTGGTACCTCAACGGCGAGGGCTACCGCAAGGAGGCCGTCCCCAAGGACGCCGAGCCGGACGCGCACAACCGCGCCCGCGAGGACAAGGCCGCCAACGAGAACAAGATGCGCCGGGTGATCCCGAAGCGCTTCTCGGAGTGGCTCCGCCTCGTCGCCGACGACGAGATGCGCGGCCGCGCGGTCACGGCGTGGAACGACGCCTTCAACAGCACGATCGAGCCCGCGTGGAACGGCGAGACGTTCACGCTCGCCGGCCTCGGCGCGACGTGGACCAACGGCCGCCCGTTCGGTCCGCGCCTGCACCAGAAGCGGTTCGTCGAGCGCGCGCTCTACACCGGCGGCTTCGTCAACGCGCACGGCGTCGGGGCCGGCAAGACGCTCTCCGCGATCATGCTCGCCGGCGCGCTCCGCCAGCGCGGCATGGCCCGGAAGCCGCTGTTCGTCGTGCCGGGCAAGGTGCTGGAGAAGTGGATCGCCGAGTTCCTCGCGTGCTTCCCCGCCGCGCGCATCCTCAACCTGCGGACCGACAAGGCGAAGCGCGAGCTGGGCCTGTCGATGCTCCAGCAGAACGAGTACGACGCCGTGTTCGTGACGCACGAGGGCTTCCGTGGCATCCCGGCCTCGGCCGCGCTCACGACCGACTACTTCGAGGTGCGGCTGGCCTACATCCGCGACGAGATCAAGAAGCTCGGCGACCAGCTCACCGAGCGCGAGCGCGAAGGGGCGCAGCAGGCCGCGGCGAACCCGGAGGCCAAGATCCGGCTGACGCCGCCCGCGAAGCGCCTCAAGGAACTCTACCTCAGCCTCATGCGGGCCGAGCAGAAGGTCACGAAGGCGGCCGAGAGCGAGAAGGACACGGCCGTCTACTGGGACGACCTCGGCGTCGACGCGGTGTTCATCGACGAGGCGCACAACTTCAAGAACTACTTCCTCTCCGACCTCGCGGTCGAGCTGGGGATCGGGGTGCCCGAGTCGTCCGACCGCGCCGAGGAGGCGATGATGAAGCTCTTCGACGTGAACCGCAAGAGCGCGGCCCGCGGCGAGGGCGAGCGCGGCGTCTACCTGCTCACGGCCACGCCGACGAACAACTCGCCGCTCGAGGCGCTGACGTTCCTCCAGATGGTGGCCCCGAGCTACCTCCGCGGCATCGGCATCGAGCACCCGGACGACTTCATCCGGCAGTTCGCGCGCATCGAGAACATCCTCACGCTGGACCTCGTGGGGCAGGCCCGCGAGAAGAACGTCGTCGTCGGCTACAAGAGCCTGAACGTGCTCCGGCGCATCTTCGGCCGCTACGTCGAGTTCCTCGACGTCGACGCGCTCAACGCGCTCCGCAAGGAAGAGACGCGCCGCGCCGGCGAGGACCCCGCGGCGGTCAAGGACCTCGTGGTGCGCCCGAATCTCACCGGCGAGCCCGTCTACCTCGACCCCACGCCGCGCGACACCATCGTCCGTCTCGACCTCGAGGGGCGTGTCGGCCGGATCAAGAAGAAGCAGCCGGTGACGACGGGCACGCCCGGCGGCAAGCAGAGCGTCGACAACTACCTCTCGGTCGCCATGACGGGCAGCCGTGGGGCCGTGGACACCAACTTCTACGAGCCGCGCCTCCTCAGCGCGGAGGGCCTCCACACGCGCGGCCTCGTGGCCGCGTCGAAGGCCGGGCTGATGTGCCAGGCCGTGCGCGACGCCTACTGGACGACGCCGCGTACGGTCACCGACGTCGCCGGCGTCGTGACCGAGGGCACGCTGAACGGGCAGCTCATCTTCTGCGACCCGATCACGACGGCGAAGGAGTGGAACTTCCACCGGGCGATCAAGGCGCGCCTCGTCGCGCTCGGCATCCCGGCCGGCGAGATCGCCATCGTCAACGGGCAGGAGAACGCCGAGACCGACAAGAAAAAGGCCGTCCAGGACGCCTTCAACGCCGGCTCGGTCCGCGTCATCATCGGCAACACGGCGTCGATGGGCGAGGGGATGGACCTCAACCGCTTCTGCACGGACATCCACCACCTCGACGTGCCGTGGAAGCCGTCCGAGCTCACGCAGCGCAACGGCCGCGGCCACCGCCAGGGCAACGCGAACGCGAGCGTCACGGCGCACTACTACCTGCTGAAGCGGAGCATGGACGTCTACCGCTTCCAGCTTCTCGTCAAGAAGCAGCGGTGGATCGACGAGCTGTGGAACGGCCGCGACGAGGAGGCCGATGGCGAGAGCGACACCGGGCTCGACTACGAGACGGTGATGATGTCGCTCCAGGACGACCCGGCGAAGATCCGGGCGCTCGACCTATCGCGGCAGGCCAAGCGCGCCCGCACGCTCTGGGCCAACGCCGAGGACGACGTGACCTCGGCCCGGCTCGCGCTCGCCACCGCGACGCGCTCGGCTGACGAGGCAGCGCGCTCGGTGGACTTCAAGGCGAAGGCGCTCCTGACGGGCGTCGAATCGGTCGAGGTCCCGCCGGGCAAGATCGGCGACTGGCTCGGGACGGCGTTTCCGGCTGCGACGTACGGCGAGAGCCGCTACGCGAGCCCCGAGTACGGGAGCTACACGGACCCCGACCACGTGGTCGGCGGCCTGCCGGCCTACCGCTGGTTCGCGACGAGCACCGACGGGGCGCGGTACCCGGTCGGGACCGTCGTGCTCTCGCGCGACCGCGACCGCTCGGGCTTCTTCTTCGCGCGGTTCGCCCCGGTGGGCGTCGGAACGGCGTACAAGGGCTACTCGGCGAAGGACCGCGACTTCGGCGCGCTCGCGACGAAGCTCCAAGAGGCCCTCAAGCGGTACGCCGCGTCGTACCCGCGCTACCGCGCCGAGTCGCTCGGGCTCCAAGAGCGCGTACAGGCCCGCGCCGCGCAGTTCCAGGCGCGTCTCGTGGACGCACAGACCGACGCGGCCGAGATGAAAGCGGCGTTCGACGGCTGGGCGGCGCAGATCCGCGACTTCGCCGCGACGACGCCGCGCGCGGCCACGCTCATCGACTGGAAGGCGGCGGGGATGACGCAGCCTGTCGCCGTGGCCGAGCTGGAGACCACCGAGGCCAACAGCCCTGAGGACGACGAGGCCGACGCGCTCGCCGCCGTCGCGGCGCTCCGCGAGAACCCGCGAGCCGCAGACGGCTACGCCGTCGCCGTCCTCGGCGTGGTGGACCGCCTCGCCGTCGACGGCGACGGCGGCGCGACGGGCGCGACCTACACCGGCCGCGGCGACACGCTCCTCGTCTGGGTGCCCGGCCTCCGGCGCATCCTCTGCGTGCCGGCCGCCCGCGCCCGCAGCGCCGGCCGTGCCGCGCACGCCGACGACGCCCGCGAGGATGCGCTCGCGGTCTACGAGGAATGGCTCCACGACACGGCCGACGGCCGGGCCCTAGCGCTCGACCTGCCCGACGTGGCCCTCGCGGCGCGCCTGCCGGCGCACGCGCGCGTCGGGACGGGCCGCCAGATCCGCTACCGCTCGGACAAGCGGATGGAGCCCGGCGACGGCCCCGGACGCCTCAATGGCTACTTCCACGACTTCCATCGGGGGCGGCGCGCCGTCCACGAAATCCACTACCCGGACGGCGGGCCTCCCGTTCTCTCCGTCTCGGGCATTCAGATCAACGGGCGCGGCATCCTCAACTGATGGCCCGCAACTCTCACTCCCACGGGGCTTCCGGCACGGTCCGGGTCTACGCCCACAACCCCTCCCCGCTCATGACCAAGAAGAGCACCGGGCGCAAGACGACGCCCCGTAAGCCGGCCGCCCGCAAGCCGGCCGCCCGCAAGCCGGCCGCCCGCAAGGCCCCGGCCCGCCGCCGCAACCCGGCCCCGGCGAGCCGCCGCAACCCCTCGTTCGTCAAGCGCGCGATGGGCGCGTACGGCACGGCCGGCGGCGCGGTCCTCGGCGGCGTCGCCGGCGAGCAGGCGCAGAACTTCATCCTGAAGACCGTGGCCGGCAAGGTGGACAGCGCGGGCGCGAAGGCGGCCGTCGCGGCCGGTGCCGCGCTCGCGCCCGGCGCGCTCGGCGTGTACCTCATGGGCACGAAGAGCCAGGCGGCGAAGAACATCGGCCTCGGCATGGTGATCACGTCGGCCGCCAACACGTTCGGCGTCCTCACGACGGCGCTCGGCCTCAGATC
>JAYWIE010000113.1:0-4467 GCA_043789155.1 Rubricoccaceae bacterium
GTAAACGCGCCGGGCACCGTATGTGATGGTCTTGTGGACAATACGAGAAGTTTTATGAACTATACGCCGGATGCATACAAGAATAGATTCACGTTCGGCCAGCACGAGCGTATGTACGATTTCGCGAGTACGGCCAGGCCCAGCCTTGGAGTCCCGCCGGCACCAGAGCGTGTCGCGGCCGGCGTGACGGTGACGCTCGAGCCTGAAACGACATTTCGATATGCGTCCGGGCGCAGCCTGACGGTGGACGGAACGCTCAACGCAACCAGAACGACGTTCACAGCCCTTGACGGGGCGCAGGGCTGGCACGGCGTCCGCGCTCAGTCCGGGTCGGCCGTGTTCCTGACTGACGTCGGCATCAGCGGCGTGAACTGGTCCGGGAACACTGTTGTCATTATTGCGGGCGGGCACGGGGCCATCGAGGCCGTCGACGCCGCGCTCGGGCTGACCGGCGTGACGATCTCGAACACGGTCGCAGCCAACGGCCTCGTCGTCAGCGGAAGCGGTGGCATTACGACCGTCACCAACTCGACCATCGAGAACAGCGGCCTCTACGGCATCTCGGCCGATGGGGGTGCCAATGTCGGCGTCGGCGGCGACCAGACACAAATCCGATTCAACACAGTCGGCGGCGTCCGGGCGACGGGCTATGGCTCGCGCATCACGGTCGGAACGCTCGCGCGCGTCGTCAACAACCTCGGCTACGGCGTGACGTCACAGAACTCGGCGACCGTACGTGTCTCGACTCCGACGGGCGTAGGTAACACGTCTGTGTCCTTTAACCGGGGCGGCCTTACTTCCTCAAGCAGCGCGTTCGTCGACGGCGGCGTCTGTGGCAAGAACGGCTGCACGCACCGGCCTAACCGCTTCGACCTCAATAACCAGGTTAACCCGTGCTCGCCGTCGAACCCGAACGGCCAGTGTGATGCCCGTGCGTCCGGCACCTCGGTGGTCGTGGCCGAGTCCGCGTACTGGAACGGCCGCACTGCCGAGAGCCAACTCGCACGGTACTCGACGGCCGGGAGCATGATCGCAGTCGTTCCGCTCGCGGAGACGCTCAATGGGCTCACCGACGGCCCCGTCGCCGGTCGCGGTGTGGTGCCGACCGGGACGACACTCAGAACGGCTGAGGGCGCATCCTTTGGGCGCGGCACGACGCCGGTGGCCCTCTCGTCTGAGGCGCGGCAGGCCGGCGCGGCGGGCGACGCCCCGGCAGCCTTCGACCTCGTCTCCGAGGCTGTCGCGATGGCCGCGACCGACGCGGACCGTGGTGCCGCCTTCGGCGCGGCGCTGAGCCTGCTCGCCGACCCGGACCTCGCCGGAGCCGACGCCACGGCCTTCGCGGCCACGCTCGACACAGCCGACCCCTGGGCGTCTCGGGCACGCGCCGTCTGGCAGTCCACGACCGGTGACGCCGCCTCTGCAGACGCGCTGGCTGAGGCCCTGACACAGAACGAGGTCGCGGGCCACCGCGCGGCCGGGCACGGCCTCCGCGTCCGGTTCGCCGTCGATGCCGGTGACGTCGCGGGTGCGACGGCACGTCTCGACGTCTTCGCAGCCGACGTGGCCCCGGACGACGCGGACGGGCTCGACGCGCTCGCCTCGGCGACCGCGCTCGTGGCGATTGCCTTCCCGGAGGCGTTCCCGGACGGCGTGCCGCAGTCGCGCGGGTCGTCGTCTGCGGCGGTGGCGTCTGCCGCCAAGACGGTCACCGATTCAGCCCCCGTGGCGACGCTGGCCGCGTGGCCGAATCCGGCTTCGGGTGCGGTCTCGGTGCGGCTCGCCGATGCGAGCGGCACGGTGACCGTCGCCGTCTACGACGCGCTCGGCCGTCAGGTGAGCGTGCTGCACGACGGCGCAGTGCCGAGGGGCGTGCTGTCGCTGACGCTCGACGGGTCTCGGCTGCCGGCGGGCGTGTACGTGATCCACGCACGGATCGCCGGCATATCTACGCAGACGCTCGTCCGGCGCGTGACCGTCACGCGCTGATCTGACGGATTTAACCCGGCCGTGGCGCGCGTTCTGGTGAGCACGCACCACGGCCATGTCTGGTATCGAGATGTCTGGATTCAGAGGCCGCGTGCTAGCGGCAGGATTCGCCGTGGTGTGTCTCGGCGCGATGCAAGGGGCAGCGGCGCAGACGTTCCCTGGCCCCGGAGAAGGGGCTTACACGTGGGAGCGGGTGGGAGACGTGCCGCTCAACATACAAGGCTTGTATTGGTCGCCCGCAGGACGCTTGTTCGGTGTCAAGCCGAGTCTCGCAGCTCTAGCGACGCTTACCGGGGACGGGCCCGCCGGTGTATGGTCATTGTCTCCGATGCCACGTTCTGGAGCCGGCTTGATCGTGCTTTCAGACGGCGTCGTCCTAGCCGGGCAGGCCGTCATTGACCGGTCTAGAAACGGGCTACCGCCCTGGACGCGCGTCTGTCAGTCTCAGACCGGCTGCTCTGGGCCTCTGCTCTCGAACGCCTTTCTGGAGCTTCCGCCAGGCCACCCTTATGCCGGCCGCGTCCTTGCTGGAGCACGCAACTACTCGGACGACCGGGGCCTGACGTGGTCCGTCGCGTCCCAGCCCATTCCTTCCGAAGCGCTCACCATCGCCGACTTCGCGCTGCTCCCGTCCGGGCGTGTCCTGGCGGCCGGAGACGGCTGGGGCTTCGTCACGAGCGATGATGGCGGTGCGTCGTGGCAGGCCACGCCTATCTACGCGCCCTACCGCTACTCCGGCTACGGCGTCACGGCCATCGCGACGCCAGGCTCGGTGCAGTCTGGCAGTCCGTCCTGCGGCTTGCCAGATCCGGCGCTGTGCGAGGGCGCGCTCGCGATTGGAACCGACGCGCAGGACGCCTACAACCGGTCGTGGTTAACCAACGACGGCGGACGGTCGTGGACACAGGGAGAGCCACTCGTACAGCTCTACGACGGCTGCTGCTGGGGCGTCGTCGCAGGCGTGTTCGACCTCGGCCTCGACCCTGAGACAGGTCTCGGTCGCTCCGTCGCCGTGCTCGGCCGCGGCTTCGTCTTCGCCACGCGCGACGGTGGGCAGACGTGGGACGTGGTGGCGAAAGCGCCGGTGCGCCCGCCGGATGCCGACGGACGGTGGACGCCCTCGGCGGTGCTCGGGCCTGACGACCGGCTGTACGTGTCCGTTCAGTTCAATGCGCCAGGTCCGGACTGGGTGTGGCGAACGGTGGAGCCCGTGACGGCGGCATTCGCCGTCGCGGGCGAGGCTGGTCCATCCGAGGCGTCGCCGCTGGGCCTCACCGTCCGTCCGAACCCGGCCGGCGGGCGCGTCGAGGTGGTGCTGACGCTCGCCGCGGCGTCGGACGTGCGCGTTGTCATCGTGGACGCGCTCGGCCGGGACGTCGCGGTCGTGCTGGACGGGCCGGTGTCGGCGGGCGAGCGCGTCGTGGGCGTGGACACGACGTCGTGGCCGGCGGGCGTCTACGTCGTCCGCGCCACGTCCGGGGCGCACCGGGTGAACCCGGACCTGACCGTGACGGCGCGGCTCGTCGTGGCCCGGTAGCCGCCGCTGCGGCGGTACGTTGGCCCTTCACACGTCCGTCACGACCCATGCACGCCGGCACTCCGCTCGACGTCCCCGCCCTCCCGCTCCCCCTGTTCGTCCTCGACGGTGCCGCCGCCCGCGGCGACAAGCCGGCCCTCATCGACGGCCCGACCGGGCGCGTGCTGACCTACGCCGCGCTCGCCGAGGGCGTCGACCGGCTCGCGGCCGGCCTCGCCGCGCGCGGCCTCGGCAAAGGGGACGTCTTCGGCATCCTCGCGCCGAACCTGCCCGAGTTCGCCGTCGCCTTCCACGGCGCGCTCCGCGCGGGCTGCACCGCGACGACGATGAACCCGCTCTCGTCCGCGGACGAGCTCGCGCACCAGCTCCAGGACGCCGGCGCGCGCGTGCTGCTCACCATTCCGCAGCTGCTCCCGGTCGCCCGCGAGGCCGCCGCGCGCGCGGGCGTCGAGACCGTCGCCGTCTTCGGGGAAGCCGAGGGCGCGGTGCCGTTCGCGAGCCTGATGGGCGCAGGCGATCCGCCCGACCTCGCGGGCCTCGACCCGGCCACGGACCTCGCGGCGCTGCCCTACTCGTCCGGCACGACGGGCCTGCCCAAGGGCGTCATGCTGACGCACCGCAACCTCGTCGCCAACCTGCTCCAGTTCCAGGCCGTCGACGACGGCTCCCCGGACGACGTGCTGATCGCGGTCCTGCCGTTCTTCCACATCTACGGCATGACGCTGCTCGTCAACGCGGCGCTGCGCACGGGCCAGACGGTCGTAACGATGCCGCGCTTCGACCTCGAAGGGTTCCTGACGCTGATGCAGGAGCACCGCGTCAACAAGGCCTTCCTCGTCCCGCCGGTCCTCGTCGCGCTCGCCAAGCACCCGCTCGTGGACCGGTTCGACCTCTCGAGCCTCAAGCGCATCGTGTCGGGCGCGGCCCCGCTCGGCACCGAC
>JAYWIE010000114.1:0-4450 GCA_043789155.1 Rubricoccaceae bacterium
GACGCGCCCGCAGAGCCGCTCGAGGTCGCCGACGTGGCGCAGCTCCTCGCGGACGCCCCGGCGCAGCCGGGCGTCCGTCGAGAACAGCTCGACGGCGTCGAGGCGGGCGGTGATGCGCGAGACGTCGCGGAGCGGCCGCACGAGCCACTGCCGCAGCAGGCGGCCGCCCATCGGCGTGAGGGTCTGGTCGAGCACGCCGACGAGCGAGCCGTCGCGCTTGCCGTCGTGCATGCTGGCCACCAACTCGAGCGCGCGGCGCGTGGCCGGGTCGAGCGCGATGTGGTCGTCCGCGCGGTAGCGGCGGATGCGGCGCAGGTGCGGCAGGCGGCCCTTCTGCGTCTCGCCGAGGTAGTACAGGCACGCGCCCGCGGCCGTCGTCCCGACCGAGAGGTCGTCCACGCCGAAGCCCTTGAGCGAGTGCGTCTGGAAGTGGCGCTTGAGCGTCTCCTCGGCGAAGTCGGCCCCGAAGACCCAGTCCTCCTGCCGCGTCACCGCGAACGGGAGCGGGCCGGGCTGGACGGCCGCCATGGCCTTCGCGAGCGCCTCCATCCGGCGCTTGTCCACCACGACCTCGGCCGGCGCGATCGTCTGCAGCAGCGACCCCAGCCGCTCGACGGGTGCCTCGGACACGAAGAACTCGCCGGTCGAGGCGTCGGCAAACGCGACGCCCGCCATGCCCGCCTGCTTGCCCTCGCCCCACGCGACGGCCGCGAGGTACGTGGACTGCCGCGGCGAGAGCAGCGTCTCGCGGAAGGCCACGCCCGGCGTCACGATCTCGGTCACGCCGCGCTTGACGATGGTCCGCGCGAACTTGGGGTCCTCGAGCTGCTCGCAGACCGCGACGCGGTGGCCGGCCTGGACGAGCTTCGGCAGGTACTGGTCGAGCGCGTGGTACGGGAAGCCCGCGAGCGGCGTGTCCTCGGCCGCGCCGTTGCCGCGCTTGGTCAGCGTGATCCCGAGCACGTCGGCGACGAGCACGGCGTCGTCGTCGAAGGTCTCGTAGAAGTCGCCCATGCGGAAGAGGAGGACCGCGCCGGGGTGCTTGTCCTTGATCTTCCAGTACTGCCGCATGAGCGGCGTCTGGGCGGAGCGTTTGGCCTCCTTCGCGTCGAGGAAGAAGTCGGACTGGTCGGCCACGGGTGCGGAGTCTGTTTGACGCCAAGCTAGCCCGCGGTCGTGCCGACGCCGTGGCAGCCGCGGGCGGAATACCTTGGCTCGCCCCTCTGCACCGCCCCTTCGCGCCATGCCCCGCCTGCTGCCGCTCCTGCTGCTCCTCGCCGCCTGCTCGCCCGTCGTGCGGCCCGCCGCGCTCGCCGCCGCGCCCGACGTGGCGGCCGCCCCGGCGGACACGGTGCGCACACCGTGCTCGAACTGTACGGCGTGGAACCGGCCGCGCGCACCGTTCAAGGTCTTCGGCGGCACCTACTACGTCGGGACGGCCGGGCTCGGCGCGGTCCTCGTGACGTCGCCCGAGGGCCACATCCTCATCGACGGCGCGCTCGGCGAGTCGGCTCCGCTCATCGCGGCCAACGTCGCGGCGCTCGGCTTCCGGATGGCGGACGTCAAGCTCATCCTGAACACGCACGCGCACTTCGACCACGCCGGCGGCCTCGCCGCGCTCCAGCAGATGTCGGGCGCGGCCGTCGCCGCGAGCGCGCCGAGCGCCGCCGTGCTCCGCGCGGGCGTCCCCGGCCGCGACGACCCGCAGTACACCGAGCTGGCCCCGCTCCCGTTCGCGCCCGTACCGCGCGTCCGCGTGCTCACCGAAGGCGAGACCGTCCGCGTCGGCGGCCTCGCGCTGACGGCCCACGCGACGCCGGGCCACACGCGGGGCGGCACGACGTGGACATGGGCCGCCTGCGAGGGGGCCCTCTGCCACACCATCGTCTACGCCGACAGCATCTCGCCCGTCTCGGACGACGCCTTCCGCTTCCGCGGCGACGCCCGCTACCCCGGCATCGTCCAGGACTTCGAGCGGACGTTCGCGACGCTCGAGGCGCTCCCGTGCGACATCCTCGTGACGCCGCACCCCGAGGCGTCGGGCCTCTTCGAGCGTGTCGCGGCGCGCGACGCCGGCGCGCCGGGCGCGCTCGTGGACGCGGCGGCCTGCACGCGCTACGCCGCGACCGGCCGCGAGCGCCTCGCCCGCCGCCTCGCGACCGAGGGCTAGGTGCGCGTCCACATCACCGGGGCCTCTGGCTCGGGCACGACGACGCTCGGCGCGGCCCTCGCCGCCGAGCGCGGCGGCACGCACCTCGACGCGGACGACTTCTACTGGCTCCCGACCGACGCGCCGTTCACGGCCAAACGCGATCCCGCCGACCGCCTCGCGCGCCTCCGCGCCGCCCTCGTCCGGCCCGCCGTCGCCGTTCTCTCCGGGTCGATCATGGGCTGGGGCGCGGCCGTCGAGGACGCCTTCGACCTCGTCGTCTTCCTCCGGCTCGACGCCCCGACGCGGGTCGAGCGCCTCCGGGCCCGCGAGACGGCGCGCCTGGGCCACGCGGACCCGGCGTTCCTCGCCTGGGCGGCGCAGTACGACGCTGGCCCGCCCGCCGGGCGCAGCCTCGCCCGGCACCGCGCGTGGCTCGCCGAGCGGACGTGCCCCGTCGTCGAGATCGCGGGCGACCGGACCGTCGCCGAGCGCGTCGACGTCGTCGTGCGCGCGCTCGACGGGCTGGACGGGTAGCCGTCTTCACCGGCCGTCAACCCGCACCGGCGGCTGGGCCGGATACCTTCTGAAACCGCTTCCAGCGGCTGCCTGCCCTCCATACCTCCGCGCCCGATGCCCCGCTCCGTGATCCTCTCCGCCGCCCGCACGCCGATGGGCGCGTTCGGCGGCGCGCTCGCCACCGTCCCCGCGCCCGACCTCGGCGCGACCGTCATCCGGGCCGCGCTCGAGCGCGCCGGCGTCGAGGCGGCGCACGTGGACGAGGTCGTGATGGGCTGCGTGCTCACGTCGGGCGTCGGGCAGGCACCGGCGCGGCAGGCCGCCCTCGGCGCGGGCCTGCCGGACTCCGTCCCGGGCCTCACCCTCAACCAGGTCTGCGGCTCGGGCATGAAGGCCGTGATGCTCGCCGACCAGGCCATCCGCGCCGGCGACGCCGACGTCGTCGTCGCCGGCGGCATGGAGAACATGTCGCGCGCGCCGTTCCTGCTCGACAAGGCGCGCTACGGCTACGGCTACGGCAACAGCACGCTCACGGACGCCCTGTTCCACGACGGCCTGCGCGACGCCTACGACTCGAACCCGATGGGCGTCGCGGCCGACCTCTGCGCGACGAGCTGCGACGTCTCGCGCGAGGCGCAGGACGCCTTCTCGGTCGAGAGCTACACCCGCGCGCAGGCGGCGAGCACCGAGGGCCGCTTCGATGCCGAGGTCGCGCCGGTGACGGTCAAGGGCCGCAAGGGCGACACGGTCGTGAGCACGGACGAGGGCCCGTTCAAGGTCCAGTTCGACAAGATCCCCGGCCTCCGCGGCGCGTTCTCGAAGGAGGGCACGGTCACGGCCGCCACCGCCTCGACCATCGACGACGGCGCGGCCGCGCTCGTCGTGGCGTCCGAGGACTGGGCGCGCGAGCACGGCCTCGCGCCGATGTGCACGGTCGTCGCCGCGGCGCAGCACGCCAAGGCCCCCGTCGAGTTCACGACGGCACCCGTGCAGGCCGTCGAGAAGGTGCTCGCCAAGGCGGGCCTGACCATCGACCAGATCGACCTGTTCGAGGTCAACGAGGCCTTCGCCGTCGTCGCGCTCGCGGCGCAGGACGCGCTCGGCATCCCGCACGAGAAGCTCAACGTCAACGGCGGCGCGGTCGCGCTCGGCCACCCCATCGGGGCCTCGGGCGCGCGCATCCTCACGACGCTCGTCCACGCGATGGCCGCCCGCGGGGCGCGCTACGGGCTCGCCGCGATCTGCATCGGCGGCGGCGAGGCGACGGCGATCGTCCTCGAGCGCGCGTGACGCGACCCGCGATCCTGGCCGTCTGCCTGACGCTCGGGCTTGCGCTCGGCGGCCTCGCGCTGGCCGGCTGCGTGCCGCGCCCGGTCCGCATCGTCGCGCAGGCGTCGGCCGCCGTCGCCTCGGCGGAGGACGTCGCCGCGGGCGACGCGCTCTACCCGGTGCAGGCGACGGACGGCCTCTGGGGCTACTCGGACGCCTCGGGACGGACCGTCGTCACGCCGCGCTTCGAGCAGGCCGCGGCCTTCAACGAGGGCCGCGCCGCCGTGCGCGTCGGCGGCCGCTGGGGCTACGCCGACCCGGCCGGCCGGATCGCCGTGCCCGTCCTCTACGCCGAGGCCGGGCCGTTCGCCGAGGGCCGCGCCCGCGTCGCCGTCCGCGACGGCAGCCGCCGCCGCTACGGCTTCGTCGCGCCCGACGGGACCGTCGTCGTCGCGCCGACGCTCATCGGCGCGACGCTCTACGCCGACGGGCTGGCCGTCGTGCGGCGGCAGA
>JAYWIE010000115.1:0-4420 GCA_043789155.1 Rubricoccaceae bacterium
GCCCCCCGCCCCGCCCGCCCCGGCCCCGCCCGCCCCGGCCCCGCCCGCCTCGGTTCCGCCGGCCTCGGCCCCGCCGGTGCTCACCGACCTCCGCGCGCTCGGCCGCGACGCGCTCGTCGCCTTCGCGACGGGCCTCGGCGAGCCGCGCTTCCGCGGGCAGCAGCTGTGGGAGTGGGTCCACGAGAAGGGCGCGACCGAGTTCGCGGCGATGACTAACCTGCCGGCCGCCTTCCGCTCGCGTCTCGCCGCGACGGCGCGCGTCGGGACGCTCGCCGAGGTCACGCGGCAGCAGTCGACGGACGGGACGGTCAAGGTCCTCTTCCGCCTCCCGACCGGCCGCCACGTCGAGGCGGTCCTGATTCCGGACGTCGATGACGACGGCAGGGCGCGGCGGCTGACGGCCTGCGTCTCGAGCCAGGTCGGCTGCGCGATGGCCTGCTCCTTCTGCGCGACCGGCCGCATGGGCTTCCTCGAGAACCTCACGGCCGGCCAGATCGCGGACCAGGCGCACGCCATCAACGCCGTCGCCCACGAGCGCTACGGCCGCGGCCTGACCAACGTCGTCTACATGGGCATGGGCGAGCCGATGCAGAACTACGCCGCCGTCGTGGCCAGCGTCGGCCTCATCACGGGCGGGCTGGGCCTCGCCCCGCGCCGCGTGACCGTCTCGACGGTCGGGCTCGCGCGGCGCATCCGCGACGTCGCCGACGACCAGGCCGAGGGCCGCATCCCCGCCTTCGGCCTCGCGGTGAGCCTGCACGCCCCGACCGACGCGCAGCGCAGCGCGATCATGCCCGTCAACCGCTCCGAGAAGACGGACCTGACGGCCCTCAAGGACGCCGTCCGCCACTACCACGCGCGGACCGGCCGGCCGGTGACCTACGAGTACTGCATGTTCGCCGGTGCCAACGACCAGGACGCCGACGCGCGCGCGCTCGCCCGCGTCGCGGCGTGGGCCCCGTCCAAGGTCAACCTGATCATGTACAACGCCGTCGCCGGGACCGGCTTCTCGCCGTCGGGCGAGGCGCGGCTGAACGCGTTCATCGCCGTCCTCGTCGGGCGCGGCGTGCGCGTGACCGTGCGCCGCAGCCGCGGGCAGGACATCGACGCCGCGTGTGGTCAGCTCGCTGTCGCCGCCGGGCCGGCCGCGGCCGGGCTGGCCGCCTGAGCCGGCCGCGTGCGGACGCGCGCCTTGGCCTCCCACACGGCCCGGCACGCGTCGGCCGAGAGGTGCAGCTCGACGCCGCCGGCCACGCGCAGCATCGCGCCGCCGCTCTGCCCGGGGTCCAGGCTGTAGACCGAGGCCCACGCGAGCCAGAACGTCCGGCCGGGGTAGCCGTCGAGGCTCACGCAGAGGCCGTCGCGCTCGACCGAGAGCGTCCCCGCGGGGCCGGGCGGCGCGCTCAGCGCGTACGTCGCCGCGCCGGGCGAGGGGTCGCAGGTCGGGCAGGCCCCGACGAACGCGGACCAGCGGGCGGACCGGCGGCGCGCCTTCGCAGCGCGGCGCAGCACGGCGGCGATGATCCACCACCCCAGCGCAAAAGCCGCGGCAGCCAGAACACCGACCTGAATCCAGAACGAGGGCACCATCAGACCAGACCGAGAGGAGTCCGCAACTTAGGCGCGCCGAGTCCCCCGAGACCGCCGATGTCCGAAAAAACACACGGCCTAACCGTGGTCCGCCTCGAAACCCGCCATGAACGCGACGAGCGCCTCGACGGCCGCGAGCGGGACGGCGTTGTACAGCGAGGCCCGGATGCCGCCGACAGTGCGGTAGCCTTTCAGCGCGAGCAGGCCCTCGCGCTCGGCCTCGGCCGCGAAGCGGGCGTCGAGAGCGGGCGTGGGCAGGCGGAAGCAGACGTTCATCTGCGACCGGCTGTCCCGCTGCGCGACAGGCACGTAGAAAGCGCTCGCGTCGAGCGTGCGGTAGAGCAGGTCGGCCTTAGCGCCGTTGGCGGCCTGCATCGCGCCGAGGCCGCCCTGCCGCTCGATCCAGCCGAGCACCTTGTCGACGACGTAGACCGCGAACACGGGCGGCGTGTTGTGCATCGTGCCCGAGTGCGAGCCGTAGTCGAGCATCGTCGGCAGGTCCGGCGTGCGCGTGGCGAGGAAGGCGTCGCGGACGAGGACGGCCGTGACGCCGGCGAGGCCGATGTTCTTCTGCGCGCCGGCGTAGATGAGCCCGTAGCGGTCGGCGTCGATGGGCCGCGAGAGGAAGTCCGACGAGGCGTCGCAGACGAGCGGGACGGCCGCGCGGGGCTCGGTCGCGTGCTGCGTGCCGTAGATCGTGTTGTTGGACGTGAAGTGGAGGTAGGCCGCGCCGTCGTCGAGGTCGAGGTCGGTCGGGATGCGGTCGTAGCCCGTCTCGCGCGACGTGCCCGCGACGCGGACGCCGCCGAAGCGCCGCGCCTCGACGATGGCCTTGGCCGCCCAGACGCCGGTGTCGAGGTAGTCCGCTGAGGCGTCGGCGCGCAGGAAGTTGAGCGGCACCTGGTAGAACTGCATCGACGCGCCGCCCTGGAGGAACATCACCGTCCAGTCGCTGCCGAGCCCGAGCAGGGATGTGATGCGGGCGCGGGCGCGCTCGAAGATTTCGACGAAGGCGGCCGAGCGGTGGCTGACCTCGGCGATGGACGCGCCGAGGCCTGGGTACACGAGCATCTCGTCGCGGACCTCCTCGAGGACCTCTGCCGGGAGTGCGCCCGGCCCGGCCGAGAAGTTGTGCTGGCGAACGTTCAGATCGGCGGGCATCAGGGGCATCGTCATGTGAATCGAGACATGTAGGGGCACAGCACGCTGTGCCCACCCATCCGGATGCCGACGCGAGGGCCCGTCATCCAGATGGCGGTGCGGTAGATCAGGCCCGGGCACGGCGTGCTGTGCCCCTACGTCGAATCCATGTCGGATCGTATCGGACGGGGGCCGGGTCGTGGGCCCTGGCGTCAGGCGGCGACGGCCTCGGCGGTGAGCGCCTGCATCCGCGCGACGGCCGTCTCGGCAAAGCGCCGCTGCAGCCGCCGCCCGAAGATCGCGAAGCCCACGCGGTAGAACGGGTTCGCGATGCGGTCCGCCCGGGACACCGCGTCGACGCGGAACTCGACGCGGCCGGTCGCGGCGTGCTTGCGGACGCGGAACGTGACCTCGCCGCGCTCGAAGTGGCCCGGCAGCGTCGCGTAGCCGTAGCCCCAGTCGCGCGCGGGCCCGTCGTCCGTCTCGACCGTCTCGTCGATCTCGTCGCCGACGCGGACGCCGAACCAGAACGGGACGCCGAGGAAGCGGGCGCGGAGCAGCATCGGGCGGCCCGAGACCGGCCCGTCGGGCGCGAAGAGACCGGTGACGAGGCGCGGGTCCGGGAAGGCGTAGTCGCGGACGAGCCGGCAGGCCGCGGCCCACGACGCGCCGGGCGCGCCGGCCGCGAGCGGCGCGCCCGGCGGCTCGGGCAGGAGGTCGCCGGCGTAGTGATCGACGTGCCAGCCTGTCGCGGCCGTGAACGAGTCGCGCTGCGCGAGGTCGACGGTCAAGGGCAGGTCGCGGAGGGCGTCGATGCGGCCGCGGTAGCGCTCCCACTCGGCCGGCGCGCGCGCGGCCGGTCTGCACGCCGCGCGGCGGACGTCCGGGCCGAGGCGCTCGGGCGCGACGGGCGACGCCGCCGAGAGGCCGGCGAGGTCGTCGCCCGGGTGCTCGCCCGCGTGCTCGGAGAGGTCGCGGCGTTCGGCCGGGGCCTCGGGCTCGCGCTCGGTCAGGACGTCTACGGGCCCCATCCTGCGCCCGCCGCTCGCGTCCGCGACGGCCTGGCACATGAAGGTCCACGTGGCCTGCTGCGCCTTCTGCGCCAGCCCGAGCACGTCGTAGGCGACGTGGACGGCCGGCGTCGCGCTCTGCGCCCACGACTCGACCGTGAACACGACGGTCCCACGGCCGTGCGATCCCGGCGCGGCCGCGAAGCGGATCTGGCCCGTCTCGAGATGGCCGTCCAGCGTCACGAGCGTGAGCGAGCGCGCGTCGCGCGCGGCGACGCGGACCGGCGCGCGCCACGGGCCGCTCGGGTGGACCTCGTACTCGTCGCCCGGCCGCATCGGCCCGGCCGCGCCGTGCGTCTTCTCGAAGCGCGCCGTCTCGGCCGGGACGAAGGCGTCGGGGTGAGCCGCGAGGCAGGCGATGACCTCCTCGGGCGACAGCACGGAGCCGGCGATGCGGACGCGGTAGCGGCGGTGGAAGCGCGGGCCCGTGCCCTCGGTCTGGACGGCCGGACGGCCCGGCGCGGGCGGCACGTCTGCGAGCGGCGCGCCGGGCACGCGCGCGACGTCGCGGCTGCGCGTGCGCACCGGGAAGTGCCAGCGCCGCCACAGGACGGCCCCGACGGCGGCGGCGGCAAGGGCACCGCCCGTGGCGGCGAGGGTCGAGCGGCGGCGCACGGCGC
>JAYWIE010000116.1:0-4436 GCA_043789155.1 Rubricoccaceae bacterium
CGCCGCCGAGCGCGTGCGCGCCCCCGGACCGGGAGCTGGCGCTGTGCGCGGCGAGGTCGGCGAGCGCGTCGGGGAGGGTCGCGGGCGCGGCGTAGGAGAAGGGCGTCATGCGAAGCGGGGCGTCAGGGAGCCGGGACGGGCAGGGCGGAGGGGGCCGGGCGTGCGCTCATGCCTGCTGCCCCGTGCCCTGAGCGGCCTCGCGGATGGCGGCGCGGATGCCGGGGTAGGCCCCGCAGCGGCAGATGTTGCCGGCCATGCGCTCCGAGATCTCCTCGTCCGAGAGGTCCGCGGCCGAGCCCGGCGAGAAGGCGACGTCGACGACGCTCGGGAGGCCGGCCGCGGCCTCGCGCAGCAGCGCCACGCCCGAGACGATCTGGCCCGGCGTGCAGTAGCCGCACTGGAAGCCGTCGTGCGCGATGAACGCGTCCTGAAGCGGGTGCAGCCGCTCGGCCGTCCCGATGCCCTCGACCGTCGTCACGTCCTGCCCGGAGCACGTCGCGGCGAGGACGAGGCAGGCGTTGACGCGCTCGCCGTCGATGAGCACGGTGCAGGCCCCGCACGCGCCCTGGTTGCAGCCTTTCTTGGTGCCCGTGAGGCCGAGCTCGAGCCGGAGCAGGTCCAGCAGGCTCGTCCGCGTGTCGACGTCGAGCGCGTGCTCGCGGCCGTTGATCGTCAGGCGGGCGGCGGCGCTGGGCGCGGGCGGGGACGTCTGCATCGGGTGGGTGTGAGGGCGTTGCAAAAAAAGCACTTGCACGCACGCGGCCCCTCAGGAAATCCCCGGTCAGCGCATCCAGCGCTCGAACAGGTCGAAGGTGTCTGCCGCGGCGCGCGTCGCCTCGCCGAGGCGCTCGGGCGTGTCGAGGGTGCTGTCGAGCGCGCGGCCGAAGGCGCGCCACATCGGGCCGACCGCGCGGCCGTCGCCGCGGAAGAAGCGCGTCGCGTCCGTGCCGAGCGCGGCCGTGGCGTCGCGGGCGATGATCTGGCCGCCGAGCGACGCGCCCTCGAGCACGTACAGGCTGCCGAGGCCGGCGGCGAGCGTCGCCGGGTGCGGGACGTCCGGGCACATCTCGACCGTCGCGGCGTCGACGCCGAGCGCGTCGAGGTCGGCGCGGAGGGCGGGCGTGCGGCGGCGGGCCTCGAAGTCGAGCCCGGCGTCGGCCCACGGGAGCCCGGCGAGGGCGTCCTCGAGCGGCGCGTGGAGGCCGAGGAAGCGCGCGACCATCGCGCGGTAGGCGTCGAGCGAGTGGAGGCGCGCCATGAGGTCCACGGCCGCCTCCGTCCGCTCGTGGTGCGTGCGCGTCGCGTCGCGGAGGGCGGTGCGGGGCGGGGTCTCGGTCGTCGTGTCCATTGGCGAGGCGGGAGGGCCAGCAAGCTACCGCGGCCGCCTGCCGCGCTGCGCCGTATACCGGAGGGGACGCCGGAGCGGGCTAGTCCCCGTCTCGAACCCAGATGCGGACGCCGCCGGGTGGCACGAGCGCGTGCCACGGAGCCGCCTGCACCGCTCCGGCTGCGGCCGGCCGAAGGCCGCCAGCGTCGATCTCGGAGCTGTCGCGGGTTGCGGTTGCCACGGCGTTCCAGACGCCGGCCGGGAGGGCGTCGAACCGCGCCGCGGCGTCGCCGGTGTTGAGGAGCACGAGGACGGCCGGGCCGGCCGCGCCGCCGGCGAGGTAGCCGAGCGCGTGCGGGTCCGCGGGGCGGAAGAAGGTGACGGCCGACGTGTCCGCCGAGGCGGTCCGGAAGACGGCCCCGGCCGGCGAGAGGCGCAGCGCGACGAGGCCGCGCCACCACGCCAGCATCGCGGCCACGTCGTCCGGGTCGCCCGTGGCGGGCGTCGCGCCGACGCGGTCCCAGTCGAACTGGTTGGGCGTGCGGAGGTTGTAGGTGTCGCCGCGGCCGTTGATGTAGACCGGCGACAGGGCCGTGTGCTCGACGATCTGGCCGCCGATCTGGTCCGGCCGCGGGGCCGCGCCCTTCGAGCGCAGGACTTCGGTCCCGCCGTTGATGACCACCGGCCCGAGGCTCGTCATCAGCAGCGTCGCCGCGATGCGGACGGCGGCGGCGTCGACGCCGGCCCGGCCGTCCCACGCGCCCGGCCCGGCCGTCGTGCGGGCGAAGCGGTCGGCGAGGGCCCAGTTGTCGTGGATGTCGAGGTAGTTGATGCCCTGCGTCGGGTCGCGCTCGTCGGGCCAGCGGTTGAGGACGGCGTTGACGGCCGCCTCGCGGAGGCCGGCGTTGCCGCCGGCCCAGCCGCGGTCCGTGGCGGGGTTGCGGGGCGCGTCGGGCGTGCCCTGGAGGGCGTTGCGGGCGTCGTCCTGGAAGAACGGGATCGGCGCGTCGGCCTTGTACCAGTCCCAGGCGGGGTTGGCCTCGTAGTCGGGGTCGGTCGAGGCGATCCAGGGCTCGCCGTACCACACGAGGTCCGCGGGGAGCGCGGCGCGCAGCGCGCGCAGCGTCTGCTCGTCCGTCTGCCCGGCGAGGTCGACGCGGAAGCCGTCGACGCCGAACTCGTCGACGAGCGCGCGGCACTGGTCCACGAGCCAGCGCTGGACCATCGGGCGGTTCTCGGACTTGACCTCGTTGCCGTAGCCGCCGAGCAGCGCGCCGTCGTCGCCGGTGCGGTAGTAGTAGAGCCGGTCGATGCCCGAGAAGTTCAGCAGGTTGTCGCGGCCCTCCATGTTCTCGCCCGTGTGGTTGAACACGAGGTCCACCACGACGGCGATGCCGCGGTCGTGGAAGGCTTGTACAAGATCTCTAAATTGCTTCCGTTCCGCGCCGTGGGGCGAGCCGTGCGTGCGGTAGCGGCCCTCGATGGCGAAGAAGTGCGTGATGCGGTAGCCCCAGTCGTAGTTCTGGTCCGCGACGCCCATCGACTCCATGAACGGGTCGCCGGCGAAGGCCGCGCTCCACGTCGAGTCCGGGTAGTTGAGGTACTCCTGGACCGGCATCAGGTGGACCGTGTTGACGCCGAGCCGCGCGATGTGGTCCAGCCCGACGGGCTCGCCGCGGGCATTCGTGAGGCCGGGCGTGGCCATGGCGGCGAAGGTGCCGCGGAGCGCCGCCGGGACCGGCAGGCGGTCCGTGAAGTCCTGGACGTGGATCTCGTAGGACACGACGCTCGCCATCGGCGGGCGTCCGCCAGCGAGCGGCGTCGCGGGCGTGGTCCGGGGCGCGACCATGGTCCGGCCCCACGAGTCGTCCGAGACGCGGCCGTAGGGGTCCGAGTAGCGCCGGCCCGTCTGGTTGGTGAACGCCGAGCCCGGCCCGGCCGGCCCGTAGACGCCGAAGTCGTACCACGTGCCGGCGTACGAGCCGCCGGCGGCGACGAGCGAGGCCTCCCAGACGCCCTGGGCGTCGCGCGTCATCGCGACGCTCGCGCGCTCGGGGCCGGCGGTGCCGCGGTAGAGGAACACGCGGACCGAGTCGGCGCGGGGCGCGAACAGGCGGACGTCGAGGCCGCCGTCCGGGCGCAGCTCGGCCCCGAGCGGCTTGTCGGACGCCGTCTCGCGCCAGAGGCCGTCGAAGCGGGCGGCTGAGCGCAGCGCGGGCGTGGCCGCCGTCGCGCCCGAGGCGGGCACGGCGGGCAGCGTGACGTAGTGGACCTGGTTCGCGGCGAGCGCCTCGGCCGGCACGAGCAGGGCGGTCTCGGCCTCGTTCGGGTAGACGGCCGCCAGGGGCACGTCGAGGCCGTCCCAGCGGGTGAGGCGGTACGCTCCGGGGTCAAGCGGGCGGTCGCGGCCGGTCACGCGGACCCACACGGCGCGCGCGCCGCGGAGCTCGGCGACGAGCCGCGGCGGCGTCACGCCGAAGAGGAAGACGAGGTTGCCGCCGGCCGCGTTGGGCGCGCCGGGCGGCGGGTCCAGCCAGCGCCCGTCGCCGGCCGCGTCGTCGACGCGGAACTTGAACGGGCTCGCGGGCGCGACGGTGGCGTAGCCAGCGTTGGCCACGGCGAGCGTCCACACGCCGGACGCGCTCGGCGCGAGCGCGAAGGCGTCCATGTCCGCGCTCCAGCCGCGGAACGCGCCCGTGACCGCGACGCGCCGCGGGACGGTCGCGCCCTGAGCGCCGCCGTAGAGCGCGGGGTCGAAGACGAAGACGGTCGTGTCGCCGCGGAGGGCGTAGCCCTGCGCGCGCTCGGCCGGCGTCTGCGCGGCGGCCGCCTGCACCGCGGCGCAGGCGAGGAGGGACAGGGCGGCGAGGCGTCGGAGCACGGCGGTCGGGGCAGGGGAGGGCCAAGGTAAACGCGGCTCCCGGACCGCTCGCTGCGGTGTATGCTTCGCGCACCCGACCGCCACGCCCTGATGTCAGACAACCTGCCCAGCCCCGCCGCCGACGCCCTCCGCTTTCCCGCCGGCCGCTTCGACGCCCCCGAGGGCCCGCTCGCCCCCGCCGCGATCACCGCCGCCATCGACGAGATCGCCGCCCTCCCCGACGCCCTC
>JAYWIE010000117.1:0-16735 GCA_043789155.1 Rubricoccaceae bacterium
GCCGGATCGTCGCGAGGTAGCCGCGGACCGTGCCCGGCGTCCGCCGGTTGGCGTCGCGCACGTGGTTGGCCTTCTCCGACGGAGGCTCGTGGACGAACCGCTCGACGTCGCCCGCCGTGACGTCGCGAGCAGAGACGCCGGCGGCGAAGCGGCCCGCGAGGCTGTTGAGCAGACGCTGGTTGTTCGCCGACGTGACGGCTCGCCAGTCGCCCGTCCGGACGCGCTCGGCGGCGTAACGTGTGACAGCCACGGAGAGCGAGACCCGGTCGGAGACGAGCGAGGCGCCGCTACCCGACGCCCACGGGTCGAGCGTGCCGGCGTCCCAGGCCGCGTCGACGGCCGCGAAGCGCTTCATGGCCTGCCGCTGCTGGTCGGTGTGGAGCGCGTACCACTTCCGCGCCGGCTGCCGAGTCGGGTCGTAGAAGACGGCCGAGTAGTAGCCGGAGCGCGGGTGCTTGTGCAGCTTCGGCGCGCGCGGCAACCGCGGCGGCCGCGGACGGCCGTCGATAGGCGCCGTGTCGGCCGACACGGTCGGGAGCTTCGGCCGGCGGCTCATTGGTCTCCTCCCGGTCGCCCGATCGCAATCCAAGCGCCGTCGTAGATCATCTGCGTGTCGCCGCTGAAGCGGTCGATGCGCGCCGTCGTCGCGGAGCGGACGCCGTCGGCCGCGACGTAGCGGTAGCGCGTCGGCCAGACGAAGGCGGCGACGAGTAGGATGGCGAGCGCCAGCGCGGCCAGCGCGATCGTGCGGTTCCCCGTAGAGGTCATTCCCAGTACCGTTTGAAGTGGCCGAACACGATCCCGAGCGGCTCGACGTCGAGCGAGTCGGGGTCAACCATCAGATCGATCTCGAAGGGCGGGAAACCGCCCTCGTTGGTCGACACGACGCGAAACTTGCGCCGCGGCAGGCGCTGCAGCGTCTTGACGTAGGCGACGCCGCCGATCCGGATGAGGTAGTGGCCATCGACGAGGCTGGACCACCCGTCAGAGTAGCGCCGGCAGACGACGCGGTCGCCGGGATGAAAGTCGGGCACCATCGACGTGCCAAAGATGCGCACCACGAACGCTTCGCCCTCGGGAATGGCCGCGACGTCGCGCGGGTCCACGAAGTACTGCCCGACGACTGAGTCGCTGTTCTCGGTGAGATCGTAGACGCGCCCCTCATAGCCGCCGGCGTTGGCCGTCAGGTCGAACTCGGGAAGCGCGCGGGCCTCCGTCGGGAAATCGGGCAGGCTCTCCCGCACGACACGTGAGAGGCTGGATTCCTGCACCGGGTCGGGGTCCGAAACGAGCGAGCGGTAAACGCCCTTCGCGTTTTCCACCTTCCCGACCAGGCGGTCCTCCTTCTCGAGCCGGCCGACGAGCTGGCGCATGGCTTCGGCCGAACGGACCTCGCCGGCCGGCCGCGTGCGCGCGTCCCAGGCCCGCAGCTGCGCGAGCGAGACCCCGTCGGGGCCGCCCCGAATTATTTGCTGCAGGACCTCCGCGCGGTCGGGTGAAAGGGCGTCGGGGACGGGCATGAGGGGGAGAGAGTGTCACGCTCGGTATCTGAATATCACCGAACGTGACAGATGAACTTGACAAAGAGGGTGATTGGGGCCGATACTGTCACGAGGCGTGACTGAGTTAACCGGTGCGCCGGGGTGAACAGCGCCCGAAAGGTTAACCCTGTCCCACTTTTCCCGCAAGCCGTGACTCTCGCCGTTACCCCGCGTGCCGCTCTGGCGCGCCCCGCAACGCCTGCGGCGCCGCTCGAAACCGCCGGTGCCGGCGGTAGCGACGCCTTGGACGAACTCCGTGCCTCGCGCGTGGCCCTCGACGCTCTCGTTCAGCAGCGCTCCGAGGCCGCCGAAACCATTCGCCATGCCGATGAGATGGTCGAGGCGGGCCTCGACCGCATCCGCGACGCCGTGAAGGCGCTGGCAAAGGAGCGCTGGCCGAGCCTCGAGCGGTTCTACCGCGACGTCATGGCCCAGAGCGGCCGCGAGCGTGCGGCCACGATCACCTCGACGTACACGGTGCGCAACGCGCTCGTGCCGGGCGGCGGCGCGGCCGACACCGTCCACCTCGCCGCGCGCGTCGCGACGAACGGTCCGGTGCCCGAGGGCATCGAGGCGGCATGACGGCCGTGGCAACGCGGCCGTCAGCACGGCCGTCCGGCACCGTCCGGCGCACCTTCGAGCGCGCCGTCGACCCGTCGTTCGTCTCGGGCACGCCCGCGCACCGCTTCTACTGCTTCCGCTGGCCGGCGCTTGGGCTCTCCACGACGCTGGGCCGAACGTCGCCGGGCTGCTGGAGCGGCACCTACTGCCGGCGCGGCCAGCTCTACCAGCCGGTCGAGTGCATGGCGTCGTCGCTCACCGAGGCCGTCGAGCATGTGCTCGCCGCCGCGCTCGGAACTCCCCTCACCCTGTCGCAGGCCGTGAGGGTCTGCGCCAAAGCGCGGCAGGCGCGATCCCTTGGCGGAAATACTTCCGCCGGCTCGCTCGCCGCCCCCCAAGCTGATGGCGCTCGCGTTTGAAACCCACGTCCGCTACGGCGACCTCTCGGACGGCACGCCGTGCTACGTCCTGGTCAAGGCGGACAGCTTCGAGGAGATGCACCGCGCGGCCGCGCGTTTGGCCGAGCTCGACCGCGACGCGGCGTTCCTGCGCGAGCAGGGCAGCGCGAGCGTCGTGCCCGAGTACCACGTCGGCCGCGGGCATCCCCACTTCGGCTTCACCGACGGCGTCCGGACGGTGACGTTCGGCAAGAGCACCGACACCGGTCACCCGGTGCCCTTCTTCCCGAAGGGCCGGGCCGGGCTCTACACCCCGCGGCAGGACCAACCTCACCAGACCGCCGGTGCCGGCGGTGACGCGCAGCCGGCCGCGACCCGCATCACCGCCGGCACCGGCGGTGAGCTCGTCCAGGCTGGGGACGACGGCCCCACCGAGACGTTCTCGCGCACGATCGTCGCCCGCGACGTCGACTGCGTCCAGAAGGCGCTCCGGCTCCACGGATGGACGGGCACGGCGTACACGATGCTCCTGGCCGACCACTCGGTCTCGGACATCGAGGACCTGCGCGAGGACGGGCTCGATGCGTTCCTCGCCGACGTCGAAAGCAGCCGCGCGCAGGCGCGCTACATCGAGCGCGCTGAGAGCGCCCGGCGTCAGAAGGCGCAGCAGCGTGGCGCGCGTCAGGGACGCCCGGCCGAGGCCGGTCCCGTTCCGGCAGGCGCTAGCCGGGGAGCACGATGAGCCTCTCGCAGCAACTCCGCGCGATGAAAGCGGCCGAGCCGCGGCGCGCGTCACTCCGGCTCGTCATGTTCGGCTTGGCCGACGAGGCGAACGACGCCGGCGTCGCCGAGGCGTCGCTTGCTCAGCTGATGGTCAAGACCGCGTGCGGCGATCGCCGGACGATGCAGCGCCGCATCCGCCGCCTCGAGGAGGCCGGCCTGGTGCGTGTCGAGCACCGCGACGGCGAAGAGAACCTATACCACCTCTGGCCAGACAACCCGGCAGATAACCCGGACGGGGGGGGCGGCATTTTGCCCGCCCCCCCCGTGGCATCCGACCCGCAGGGGGGCGGCATTTTGCCCACGGGTGGCAGTTCACCCACGGGCGGCATTTTGCCCGCGGGGGGGGCGGCATCTGACCCGCCCCCCCCACACTCATATAGCGCGGGTGCGCGCGCAGGCGCGGTATACTCTACTACTACTTCTAAAGTAGCAAGTACGGTTACCGGATTAGAGGGTGTGTATAACGCAGCGGCGGCGGCGGGACTGAACCCGCTCGCCGTGCTCGATGCCGTCCTTGCCCGCGGCTTCGAAGGGCCGGACGCCGAAGCGCTCGTGCGTCGCGATCCCGTCTATGCCGCCGCGATGTGCCGGCGCATGGACGAGGAGACGCGCCGGGGCTTCAAGCGCACGGGCGGTTGGCTCGCCCGCGGGCTTCGAGCCGGCAACTGGCGCACGTCCGCGCAGTCTGGGCCGGGGACGGCCCAGATGCAGCAGGACTCGGCCGGGACCGGCCGAGCCGAGACGCCGCCGGCACAGCCGCGGCCGCAGACCTCGCCGCCGGCCAACGAGCCGCCCCGGCAGGACCGCAGCGACGAGGCCCGGGCCGCACTCGCGGCCGAGACGGCGCGCATCATGGAGGAGGCGCGTCGCGAGGCGGCAGCCGGTAGTGCGTTATGAACCACCGAATGCGTCTCGTCGACGGTCACGACCACCAGATCACAGACGCCGAGTTCCGGCGTCTGCGCGCGAACGACCGCGACCCGGCTGGCCGCGCCTACCCCGGCCGTCTGGCCGTCTGCAAGCACTGCGACGCCGTCGTGCGCTGGATCGAGACCGAGGCCGGGAAGCAGGCGCCCGTCGCGCCGTTCCCGCTGGCCGGAAACTGGGACCGCCCGATCTACGGCTACGGTCCCGAGCGTACCGACGGCCGTCCGCCCGAGAGCTACGGCGTGCTCTACGTCTTCCCGCAGAGCGACGCGCTCGCGCGCGACTCCGGCTGGAAGGCGGGCACGGCTGGCGGCTGGCGGGCCAAGCTCTTCATGAAGCCGCCCCCGACCGTCCGCGGCTTCCGTCCGCACCACGCCGACTGCCCCCGGTCGGCCGCTCCCGAGGCGACGGGACCGGGAACGGTCCCGCCGGCCGTCGTCCACTGACCCAACACCCACCAGCCCGCGCTGGCGGGCGACTCGCCATGTCCATCGTCTACGTTCCCCTCGAAAAGATCGAGGACAACCCCTTCCAGAGCCGGCAGTACTACGATCCGGACTCCATCGAGGGCTTCGCCGACAGCATCGAGCAGGTCGGCATGGTCCAGACGCCGCGCGGCCGCGTCATGCGCGGTCGCCACGTGCTGCAGCCGGCCGACGTCCGTGTGTTCCACCGGACGGCCGAGCCTGCCGCCGGTGCCGGCGGCCTCGCGGGCTACACGTTCTTGCACACGCCGGGCTCGGTCGTCCAGCTCGCCGTCGGCCACCGTCGGCTGCGGGCGCACCGGGCCATCGAGGCACGCGGAGCGGGCGACCTGGTCGCCCGCTCCGCGAAGGGCGCGCCTCCCGGGCACATGGCCGTCGAGATTGCGCCGCTGACGGACGCGGAGATGTCCGACTTCGAGATCGAGGAGAACGACAAGCGAGCGGGCCTCTCCGACGTCGAGAAGGCCGAGGGCTGGGCGAAGCGCGTCGCCGTGTTCGGTTACACGCAGGACGAGCTGGCGGCGCGCTACGGCTACAAGGACCGCGCGAGCGTGGCCAACATCATGCGGCTGCTCCAGCTGCCCGAGCACGTCCGGCAGATGAACCGCGAGGGGCGCGTCGCGGGCTCGAAGGCGCGCGTGCTGGTGGCGCTGTTCACGACGCGGGAGAAGCACCCCGAGGCGGCCGAGGCCGTCGAGACGCTGCGGAAGGGCCGCGGGACGTACACGCTCGATCGCATCGTGAGCATGGCCGTCACGGACAGCCCGTCGGCGCTCGCGGTGATGGTGGCCGGGTGGACGCACGACGTCGAGGAAGAGGCGGCCCGTCGCGCGGCGGCCGCGAACCCGCCGCTGTTCCCGCCGTCGGCGGCGGAGGACACCGCCGGCGAGACGCCCACCGTCGAGGCGCCCGTCGCCCAGGCCGGGATCACCGAGACCGAGGCGCGAGCCGAGATCGGGAGGCTCTACGACGTCTACCGCACGGCCGACGCCTGGCGCACGCCGTCGGTGCAGCCGCACCAGGTCGAGCGCAGCGTCGTCGAGGCGACGATCGAGACGCTGCGGGAGGCCGAGCGGGACGCGCGGGCGCTCATCGAGCGGCTGGAGCACGCCGACATCGCCGACCTCGGCATGCTCGTGCCGATCGTCAACGGCGCGACGTCGGCCCTGCGCCGGATCCAGGGCGAGATCCAGCACTACACGATGCACCTGCAGAACCGGGCGCTCGCGATCGCGGCCGACGAGCGGGCGGCAGGTGGACAAACGGCCGAGGAGCCGTCGGAAAGTGTCCACCCCGAACCCGCGCCGGAGGCCCCTGCGCCGCGGTTCTCGCTCGACGTGGACCAAGTCGCGTCGGAGCCGGCAGAAATAGTCCAGGCTGCTCCCATCGTGCCGCCGTCGGCGTGGCCCGTCCCCGTGCTCGACGGCGTGCTCGTGGACCTGCAGAAGCGGACGAAGGCGAAGCTCATGGAGGTCGAGCAGGCCCACACGGTGCCGCTGACCCGTCCGGAGGACGTGGACTATCTCAGCAGCATCAGCGAGAGCCACCACAAGGAGACGATCCTGAAGTGGATCCGCCAGCGCATCCGGTTCGAGGCCAACCTCGTGTGTGCGTTCGCCCTCTCGAACGCCCAAGTTGACGAGGTCGATGCGTTCCTGGCCGAGGCCTGGGGCGACCCAAACGCCGAGAACAAGCACTACGGGACGTCGCGGCTCGGGCGCGCCTACGGGTCCCGGGCCAGCGACAGCTACGGCACGATGCTCCGGACGCTCGACATCGTGCCGATGGCCGAGCGCGGCCGCCAGACGTACCGCCGCGACGCCGTCCGGAAGCTTCTTGCGACCTGCTACGACACCGTGCGGGCGGCGATGGAGAAGGCTGCCGCGCCCGTCGTGGCACCTGCCGAGCCTACGGCACCAGCGGCAGAATCTCCCGCCGAGATGCCGGCCGCGTCCTCCCGACGCGACGAGCTGCGGGAGGCCTACGGGTGTGACGTCGAATGGCTGACCTGGAAGGATTCGGGTGTGCTCCACGCCATTGAGGAGAAGCCCGGATATCCGGTAAAGGACGGGGCTTTCACTCTGTGCGGCAAGCCAGTGAACCCGTTCTACACGCGCTCGGTGTATCAGAAGCCGACGTGCGACGCGTGCGTATCTGTCCTCACCGTATCGGGGCGCAAGCCCGACGACCCTGCTCCTGAGGCGGTCGCGGACGTGATCGAGGCCGCCGTCGCCAAGCCCGAGCCGACTCACGACGAGCGCGTCGAGGCCGTCCTGGCGGGCGACCTCTCGCACATCCCCCAGCTGTCCGACGCGGGCCTCGCGCTCATCATCCAGCGTGCGGAGAAGGGCACGCCGGGGCGGAAGGCCCGGTCGGCCGCGGAGGCTGAGAAGCGCCGCCGGTTCGAGGAGTGGCAGAGCGCCCCCGCCGGCGACGGCGCGAGTGGGGGAGACGGTACGTCCGCTATTGCGGGGACCGTCACGTCTACACCGACCCCGAGCGCGCCCCCCGCTGCGCGGCGCGTGGTTCGCGACTCGAATACGGCCACTCCGGACGCGTCCCCGTCGTGACGTCCGGGGACGGCCATATCGCCCCTGCCGCGCTCGCCGGCGCGCCTTCCCCTCAGCCCGAGGGGGAGCGCCCCGACGTGCAGCTTCTCATCCTGGCCGAGATGCAGAAGCAGACCAAGATCCTCGAAGGCAACCGGGCGCTGCTGCACCGGATCCTGCTCGGGGACCTCGACCAGCTCGACATGACCGACGTGACGCTCGCCCTCGGGTGCAGCGACCGGAAGGTCCGCGAGCTCATCCAAGACAACGAACTCCCGATGTACCAGCTCGCGAACGGTCGCGGGCCGTGGCGCATCGGGCGCGACCTCTTCCGAACCGTCCTGCGCCGCTGGCAGGACACACGCTAAACCAATGCCCGACGACCTCACGCCCTCTGCCCGCACCGACATCAAGTCGGCCAACCACCATGCGCTGCTTGCGTTTCGCGAGCGCCTCACGCGGCTCGCCCCGGCCCTGCCGACGGGGGCGCTCGTCGAGCTGATCCCGCTGGCCGTGGTCTACGATGCCACCGGGCACGTCCGAATCTCGGTCGGCACGTCCGTGCCTCTGCCGGTCGCCTCTGAGGCCCTGCGGGTCGCGCTGGCGCAGGTCGACGGGCTCATCACCCCGACGCCCAACTGATCATGGCCTACGACCTCCCTCAGTCCACATCAGACGTCATCGAGAAGGCGGCCCGCGCGTCGATCGCCCGCTTCGGCGACGTGCTCAAGCGAAAGCGGCCCGAGCTGCCACCAGGCTCCAAGGTCATGTTGCTACCCATGGCCATCGTGCACCAGGCCGAGACGGGCGGCATCCACATCCAGATCGGCGGGTCGGTCCCGCTCGCGGTCGCCGCCGAGGCGCTCCGCATTGCGCTCGCGTCGGTCGAGAAGATCCTCGACACGTCGGACAACTAACCCTTCACCAGCGCAACCACTGCGCGATCCAATGGACATACCCCGCATCACCCTGCCCCCGGCCGACGCACAGGCTCGCTTCGCCGCCTATGCCCGCGGCGCCCGGCAGCGCGCCGACGAGGAGATCGCCGCGATCCGCGACGGCTACGCCGCGCTCGCCCGCGGCAACGCGCTCATCGACCTCAACGACGTCATGGACGCCTCGGGCGTCGACGCGAACGGTCTGCCGCGCCTGGCCATCGGTCGCGCCCACTGGCGCTTCGCGTTCTGCAAGCGGCACTCGTTCCGAGCCGGCGACCAGTACGTCCAGGTCGTGACCTTCACCGCCGATCGCAACGGCGAGGGCACCGGGCAGCACGCCGCCGGTGCAGTTCGCGTCCCTGCAAACCGGCTCGTCGGCATGAAGCACTACGGCACCCACCGTGCCGCCGTGCCCGTCGTGCCGCCGGACCTGTTGCCGAAGGTGCGGGGCGGCCGCATGGCCGCGCTGAACACGCTCCACGTCCTGTGGGAAGCCGAGTGGGAGCCCGTCCCGCCCGTCGATCCGGTGTTGCTCCGGCACGTCGGCGGGGCGCTCTACGAGGTCCTCGCCGAGTGGGACCTGACGCCGCTCGAGCGGGCCGTCATGAGCCGCCGGTTCACCGCGTAGCCCTCCGCCTCGACATGCGAGAGCCCCGGTTGCCTGAGACGCGGCCGGGGCTCTCCGCTTGCTCGCTCCGTATCCGGCGTGCCCTGAACACGAGCGTCGCGACGCCGCCGACGAGCATCTGGACCGTCGCGCTCCCGACCACGTGAGCCGCGATGCCGCCCACGAGCGCCCCTGTCAACGCTCCGGCGACGAGTCCGCTCACCAGGCCGAGCGCCACCCCGGCGAGAGCCGCGGCCCACACGTTCCGAAGCGACTGGCCCACGACGTAGGAGCCGGCGAGCGTGAGTATCCAGGCGAGCATGAGCGGCAGGGTGGGGGAGCGGGACGCGCTTCAGCGCAGAGCCAACGAATGTATGCGGGCCGGCGGGAATCGCCGCGTGACGCATCCGCACGTCGCGCGTATCATCGAGTCACGCGGCGTGACGCCGCGAGTCACGCCGCGTCTCGATGCCCCGCGCCTCCTACACCGACGACCAGGTCCTCGCCGCCGCCCGTGGAAACGCGGCCGACGGCATTCCCGCGCCGACGGCGTCGCGCTGGCGTCGCGAGGCCGAGGAGTGGGAGACCGAGCTCGTCCAGGCCGCGCAGCAGAAGCGCGACCCCGAGCCGACGTCCCGCGTCGCCCGGCTGCTCCTCGCCGCCGCGCTGCCCGTCGCCGTGTCGGCCGACACGGACGTCGCGCTCGACGAGGGAAGCTTCGTCGCGCGCGCGCGCACACGCGAGGCGCTGACCCGGGAGGACCTGCAGGCGCACCTGTCGGGCCGGCTGCTCCAGGTGATCGACTACGACGTCGAGCGCCTCGACGAGCTGAACCCCGGGCAGCGCCGCGAGCTCGCCAAGTTCCTGGCCACGGAGGTGCGCCGCCTCGACCCGCCGGTGCCCGAGGCCGGCGAGACGGCCGGCGCGAACCCGATGGTTGCCCTGTTCCAGCACATCACCCAATCATCCTGATGGGCACTCCCACTCTCGTATCGCCGGCGACGGTGGTCCACGGCGTCGACGACGAGCTCGCGCCGCAGCCGGTGCGCGTCACCGACGGCGCGCTGCACGTCGTCGGTGTCAGCGCCGGCGGGGTCGCGCGGCCGGCCGGGCCGGGCTACTCGGCGCTCCACATCACCGCGGTCGACCCGGTCCCGGCGGGCTCCGACGTCACGCGCTCCGACGGCTCGCCGCTGACGGCCGCCGCCCTGTCGGCTCCGACCGTGGACGAGGGCGTCCTGCTCCGAATCCCGATCAGGGAGGCGGGATACTCCGGGATCGCGGTCTACGCGCAAACCAAGCTGGCGGTGGCAGGAGGCTTCGTTCGTGTGGGAGTCATTCGTGTGGGCGTGGAGGCGTTCCCGCAGAACGGGCTCTCCGACAATCTGAACCGAATGCTGGAGACGGCGAGCCCTCTAGGCGGCGTTGATGTAGCGCTGCACAAGCCGCCCTTTCTGAACGACGGGCTCGACACGGCTTCGGAGCCTGGCGACCACCCGTACGTCCTGCTTGGCACGGGCAAGTGGGCCGACGCTCCTACCGTCGGCTCCTTCGAGTTCTGGATCTACCGCTGGTGAGCGCCTTCAAGCCCCGCGCGCCGAAGCCGCGCCCGATCCGCGTCCCGCGCCTCGTCCACGACGACCTGGTCAAGCGCGGCAAGCGCCAGGGCTTCGACGAGGTCCGCGCGCTTCCCTTCTGGCGCCGCGTCCGGGTGGCGCTGCGCATCGTTGGCGGGCTCACGGCCGCCGAGCGAGAGGTCCGCCGCGTGCAGCGCAGCATCGAGGCGTACGAGGCTCGCGAGACGCAGCGCACCGAGGACCCCGCCTACCGATGAGCAGCCACTGGACCCCGGCCCCGCTTCGTGTGCGCGTCTGGGACGGCCGCGGAATGCACGAGACCGCCGAACTGGCCCAGCAGGACCCGGACGGTGAGGTCGTCGTGACGAGCCTGTCCGACGTCGGCTTCGACCCCGACGGCACGCTTGTCCCGGCCGGTCGCAACGCCTACATCGCGAACCAGTGGCTGGACCGTGAGGCGGTACGCCTGCGATACGAGATGGGCACGGGCGAGCACGCCGAGCGCTACGTCTTCCGCATGGCCGGTGACCCGGCTGTCGGACAACCCGTCCTGGCGGAGTAGACTCCGAGCCTCACGACCCGGACCGCCGGGCCCGCTCTCTCTTCAGGGCGGGCCCGGCTTTTTCTATGGCCCCCGACGTCCTCCTCGCCGAGAACGCCCGCCGCTGGGCGCGCCTGCGGTACGCCTACGACGCCGTCACAGGCGAGGGCAGTCACGAGCCGCGACGCGCGCTCCGCGTGCTCCCCGAGGGCTACGACGGGCCGCCCATTCCCGGCATCCCCGACGTCGTGAACCTGCCGGTGCCGATGTTCGAGGCCGAGGGCCCTGAGCGTAACGCCGCCGTCGCCGCGCTCCTCGCCGACGTCGAGGCGGCCGGCAGCCTCGCCGAGTACGCAGCCCACCACGGGCTCTACCTCGACGTCGCCTGGGCGATCCTCTCCGGCATCCGCGTCCGCTTCGACGTCGAGTTCTGGACGGCCACGTGCGTCAAGATCAAGGGCGACACGGGCGGCTCGGTCCCGTTCGTGCTCCGGCACCCGCAGCGCGTCTACCTCCGCATGCTGCTCGGCATGTTCTGGGCCGGGCAGCCGCTCAACGTCGTCCTGCTCAAGGCCCGCCAGTGGGGCGGCTCGACGCTCACCCAGATCTTCTTCGCGTGGATCCAGACCTTCCACCGCCGCGGCTGGAATAGCGCCGTCGTCGCCGACGTCCAGGCGCAGGCCGGGCACATCCTGCAGATGTTCGAGGGGCTCGCGACCACGCACCCCGAGGCGATCCAGAAGCTCACGCTGCGCCCCTACGCGCGCATGCAGACGGTCCGCCGCGTCGTCGAGCGCGACTGCTACATCGGCGTCGGCTCGGTCAAGGAGCCCGACGCGGTGCGCGCCTTCACCTTCCACCTGCTGCACCTCTCCGAGGTCGGCCTGTGGGAGTCCACGCCGAAGCAGTCGGCCGACGCGCTCGCGCAGTCGCTCATCGGCGGGCTCGCCTCGGGCCGCACCGACCTCGCGTGCTCGGGCTGCATCATGGAGTCCACAGCCAAGGGCGTCGGGACGTTCTTCCACGCGGAGTACATCGCGGCCGAGAAGGGCGAGAGCGACCGCACGGCGTTCTTCCTCCCGTGGTACGAGATCGAGAAGTACTCGGCGGCGCTGCCCGTGCTCGACGGCGAGACGGCCCCGGACGCGCTCGTCCGCTTCTACGGCTCGCTCGACACCTACGAGCGCTACCTGTGGGACGACTGCGGCTGCACGCTCGAGCAGATCCTCTGGTACCGGCGCAAGCTCTTGGGCTTCCGCGGCCGCCGGTTCATGATGAACAGCGAGAACCCGACGACGGCGCTGGAAGCGTTCCAGAGCACGGGCAACCGCTACTACACGCCCGAGGCCGTCGCCCGCGCGCGCCGCAACATGCGCCGCCCAACGCACCGTGGCGAGCTGCGCGCGCCGGCCCGCTCCGGTGAGGCCGCGCTGAGCGGCCTGCGCCTGGTCGCGCGCGAGCTCGGCCCGCTGCACGTCTACCGCCTGCCGCGCGACGACTACGGCGGCCTCGTGCCGAGCCGCGAGCCCGGAAAGCCGCGGCGCATCCGCAACCGCTACGTCCTGTTCTACGACCCGGGCGGCAAGGGCGAGAAGGCCGACTACTCCGTCGCCGTCGTGATCGACCGCGCGCCGATCCTCTGGGGCGGCCGTCCGGAAGTCGTGGCCGTCTGGCGGGCGCACCTGCGGCCCGACCTCGCCGCGTGGGCGGCCGCGCAGCTCGGCACGTGGTACGCCGACGCCGGCGAGAGCGCGCTCCTCGCGGTCGAGGTGAACCGCTACCGCAAGGGCGGCGACGCCGAGCGCGGCGTCGAGCCGGAGTGGGCGATCACGACGATCGAGGAGATCGGCGACGTCTACCCGAACATGTACTACCGGCAGACGCAGGGCCGCGCCGACGACCCGGCGTCGATGGACATCGGCTTCGTCACGACGTCCGGCAACAAGGGCATGCTCGTGCAGACGCTCGACGCCGCTCTCGAGGACGACCTCGTCGTGCTCCGGAGCAGCAACGGCTTCGACGAGCTCGACGTGTTCGAGCAGGCGCCCGACGGCCGCTTCGGCGCGCGCACCGGCTGCCACGACGACGAGGCCATCGCGACGATGGGCGCGACCTGGCTCGCGCTCGTGTACGACCGCATCGGGCCGCCCGAGCTCGTCGTGCCGCGCCCGGCCAGTCCGAAGCGCGTCCAGAAACGCCCGAGCCGAATCTGAGGCCCGGCCGTTGCGTGTCACGGACCACGGTCGTAGCGTCACGCTTCGTGACTTCTGCGGGTCGTCCGCCCGCATCCCCCCGGACAGACACCATGCCTGGCTCAGGAAATCCCCGACAGCGGTCCGTCGGTGCTCAGCGCGAGCGCATCCGTCAGGACCGCCTCGCCCAGATCATGCAGCACTCGGTCCGCGCGCTGGACGGGCACGCCGACGTGCTTATCATCGAGTTCCACCACGACGACGAGCAGCACGTCACGGTGAAGACGTTTGCACGGCCCCTCAAAGGCGGAAGCATTTCCGCCGGAGGCCTCTGAGCTGGGCCGCGACTGGCCCAACAGCCCCTGCGGACGACACGTCTGCACCGACCCGGAACGCCGGCCTACCCTCGCAAGGGGGTAGGCCGGCGTTTTCTCGTTTCCACGCCCGCCGTGCACCCCGAAGCCTTCGACAGCGTCGACCTCGCGGACGTGTCCGCTGACACGCTGCTCGGCCTGGACGACGAGGCCTATGCCCGGCCCGGTGACCCTGACGCGCACTTCGCGCAGTCCCCGAGCCTCTACGAGGAGGCCCGCCGCTGCCACGGGTCGCTCGACGGCTACCGCCGTCACCGCCGCTACATCCGCGACAACCTCGCGAGCCTGCAGTGGGGCAAGTACGTCGACCCCGAGTCGGGCGAGGAGATCGACGAGACGGAGGAGCTGCGCGAGCAGGGCCTCCTGCCCGCCAACAACAACCGCCTGCGGCCGCTGCTGCGCCACGTCAAGGGGCGGCTGCGCGAGAACGCGTCGGAGCGCACGCCCTTCGCGGTCGAGAACGACGACCAGGAGCGCGTCGCCGTCATGGCCGAGGGCCTCCGCGCGGTGCGCCGCGACCAGGGCTCGCGCGGCCTCGACGCCTACGGCATCGCCGAGCTGGCCACGAGCGGCATGTACGTGCGCCGCGCGCAGGAGACGTGGGACGACGACGAGGACCGCTACGAGGTCGCGGACGACGCCCCGCACCCGGTCCGCTTCTTCTTCGACGTCGCCGGCGCGGCCGACCACCGGCTGAAGGGCTGTACGCTCTTCGGCGAGGTCCTCGACGCGCACCCGGACGAGGTGGTCGCCGCGTTTGCAGACAGCGAGGCCGCCGAGGCCGCGCTGCGGGCGATCTACGGCGACGCCGTGCCGCCCGGTGGCCAGGACGCCTACGACACGGGCTACTCGCCCCAGATGTACGACGGGCGCTTCGGCGAGCGCGCCGGCTACGACCGCCACGACGGGGTGTCGTTCGACGTGCCCGACACCGCCGGCCGGTGGCGTGTCGTGCTCGTCTGGCGCAAGGAGGCGCGCTGGCGGACGTGGTACGCCGACGGCGCGACAGGCAAGCGCTTCACCGAGGACGAGCTCGCGACGCTCGTGTCGGAGACGGGTGAGCCCCTCTCGCCGGACGAGCTCGCGGCCGAGGTCGAGGCGGACAACGCGGTCCGCGAGACGATGGGCGTGCCGCCGGTCGAGGCGGAGCGCCGCTACGACCGCGTGTGGGTCCGCTACTTCCTCTCGCCGACGGCGCACGTGCTCCAGCGCGCCGAGGACCCGTACGGCGGCCGCCACGGCTACACCGTGATGCTGTGCGACTTCACCGACGGCGAGGTCCGCGGCTTCTTCGACGACCTGATCGACCCCCAGCGGCAGATCAACCGCGTCTTCGCGCAGGTGGACGCGCTGATCTCGGCCGGCGCGAAGGGCATGTGGGCCGTCCCCATCGAGGCGATGCCGAAGGGGATGGAGAAGGAAGAGTTCGCGAACGAGTTCAACAAGGTCGGCAACCTGTTCTTCTACTCGCTGGAGCGCCTGAAGGGGTTCGGCGCGTCGGCGGGCAACCTCATCCGCTCGATCGAGCCCGTCGCGATCCCGGCCGCGCTCATCCAGCACTTGCAGCTGCTCACGGACTCGCTCGACAAGGTCGGCGGGCTCTCGGACGCAGCGATGGGGCGCCCGCCGTCGGCCGGCACGCCGGCGGCGCTCTACTCGCAGATGACGGCGCAGTCGTCGACGCAGCACCTCGACCTGTTCGAGACCTTCTTCGACGGCATGGCCGAGCACGACGCCAACCTGGTGCGTCTGATCTGCCAGTTCTGGGACGACGTCCGCCCGGTGCGCGCGTCGGGCACTCAGGCCGGCCAGATGTTCGACCCGGACATGGTGCGGGACTTCACCTGGCACGTCTCGGTCGGGCGCACGAGCGAGACGGCGCTGTACCGGCAGCTCTTCGAGCAAGACCTGAAGGAGCTGCTGACCGCGCAGCGGCTCACGCTGCCGCAGTTCCTCCAGGAGTCGTCGCACCCGCGAGCGCAGGCGCTGCTGCACCTCATCCAGGTGACGAACCCCATGATCGCCGCCGGCGCGGCCGGCGGCGGCATGCAGGATCCGGCGATGATCGAGCAGTACGTCGCCGCCGCTCAGGCCGGCGACCCCGACGCGATCGCGCTCCTCCGCCAGGCGCAGGAGTTCGGCGCCTCCATGCCCACTCCCGCAGCCTGACCGCCCCGGCTCACGCCCGGGCCGTCACCGGCCCAGCCCGTTCCTCACGACGCGCGCCACGCGCACCTCGATGCGACTCTCCACAGCTCTCGCTCTGGCCTTCTTCCTGCCTCGCTTCGCACCCGACGACGGCGCCGGCGGCGGCGCGGCCGACGGTGGCGCGGCCGGGGACGCGCCGGACATGGCCGACGACCCGGCGATCTCGCTGCTGCTCGGCGGCGGCGACGCGTTCGACCCGGACGACATGCTCGGCCTGGGCGACGACGAGGACGGCGTGTCGGACGACACGGACGACGGCTTCGACGGCCTCGACCTCGACGACCCGCTCGGCCTGGGCGGCGACGACGAGCCCGACGACGACGACGCGGATCCGCCGGCCGACGCGGCCGCGGCCGCAGACGATCCGGACGAGGCGGCTGACCCGGCCGCGGCCGCGCTGCCCGAGGCCCTCGTCGCGGCGCTGCGCGAGCGCGTGCCGGACGCCGTCGTCGGGACTCAGGCCGAGCTCGTCGAGCGCGTCGCGACCGTCGAGACGGCCAACCGCGACATGCGCGCGCTGCAGGACCGCATCGACGCGGCGATCACGCGCAACCCCGGCCTCGAGGCCGTGCTCGAAGACCTCATGCGCGACCCGGAGGGCGGCGCCGAGCGCGTGGGGCTGCTCGAAGCGCTCGGGCGCCACGTCGCCGGCGTCGAGATCGAGGACGCCGACGACGTGGCCGACCCCGAGGCGGCCCGGGAGCGCGCCCGCGTCCGCGGCCGGCTGGACGCCCACCGCGAGCAGCAGAAGCAGACGGCCACGAACCGCCAGGCCTACCTCGACGAGTACGCCGGCCTGGCCGAGACGCAGTTCGGGACGTTCGCCGAGGCGACGTTCGCCGGCGCCGACGGCAAGGCCGACCCGGTGGCCTCCGAGCAGTTCCTCCGCGAGCTGGTCCGCTACGAGAAGGGCGACCCGACCACGGGCCGCATGGTCCCGCCGGCCGAGAAGTTCCAGGTCCTCTACCGCGGCCTCAACCACGAGCGGCTCGTCGAGGCCGCTGCGAAGGCGGCGCGCGAGGCGGGCCGCGCCGAGGGCCGCGCCGAAGCGCTC
>JAYWIE010000118.1:0-4406 GCA_043789155.1 Rubricoccaceae bacterium
GTGGGCAGCGAGCGCGACCTCGTCGGGCTGCGGGCGGTGACGTGGGCGGACCCGGTGTACCTCTACCCCGGCCGTGCGACGCCGGCGCAGGCGCGCGGCCTCTTCGTGGCGCTGCTCCGCCGGGCGGCGTCGCTCGAGCGCCGGCCGGAGTTCTACAACACGCTGAGCAACAACTGCACGACGAACCTCCTGGATGCGGTCAACACCGTCCGCGAGACGCCCATCGCGTACGGCGTGCCGGTCCTGTTCCCCGGCTACTCGGACGAGCTGGCGTACGACGAGGGCCTCCTCGACACGGACCTGCCGCTGGACAGCGCCCGCGTAGCGTTCCGGATCAACGCCCGCGCCGCGGCGGCGGCGGGCGCGCCGGACTTCTCGCAGCGCATCCGGCAGGCACCGGGCGGCGTCACGCGGCGAGGCGGTTCAGCGGGCTCTGGACGCC
This sequence comes from Rubricoccaceae bacterium, assembly GCA_043789155.1. Taxonomy (GTDB): domain Bacteria; phylum Bacteroidota; class Rhodothermia; order Rhodothermales; family Rubricoccaceae; genus DASVSE01. The sequence goes on from JAYWIE010000118.1 coordinate 443, forward strand.
CGAGCCGGTGAAGCCGGCGACGTGGAGGTAGACCTGCGCTTGCCCCGCCGCACGTTCAGAACAGGCCTTCCACGTCGCGCGACGTGTGGAGCAGCCGGAGCGCGACGACGCCGCCACCGCCGAGCGGGAGGTAGTAGACGAGAAAGCGGCCGACCGGGAAGCTCCGGACGTCCGGGGCCAGTTCTGGGCGGCTGCGCCCGCTGAGCGGGTATCGCGCGAGCATCGTGAGCGCCTCGTCCACATCGTCGAGGAGTCGGTCGGCCCGGTCCGGCGCGTCCTGACCGACGAAGTCCCAGACGTCTGCGGCGTCGCGTTTGAAAGAGGCCGTGTGCCGAATGAGCGGCGTCATGCGGAGCGGCGAGCGCGTCCGGCGCGCTTGACGTCGGCGCTGTCGTAAGAGACCAGGTCTCCGGAGTCCGTCTCGTCGAGGGCCTGGAGAACGTCGGAGCGAAGCGCGTCGAGGCGTGCCGCCTGAGCGCTTTCTGCTTGTTCGAGAAGCCGGAGGGCTTCGCGCACGACCTCGCTGGCGGACGTGTAGCGGCCTGACTCCACCTTGGCCCGGACGAACTGTTCGAGCCGAGGGGTCAGGGAGACATTGAGGGGCATCGTGCAGGGGCGGTTGGAGCTGCCGGGAACGTACGACGGGCCGGGACCGGTGTCCAGGTTTGACAGCCTGTGCCATCCTGCTCTACACCCGTCACGCGGCGAGGCGGTCCAGCGGGCTCTGGACGCCCGAGCCGGTGAAGCCGGCGACGTGGAGGTAGACCTGCGTCGTGGCGAGCTTCGCGTGGCCGAGCAGGTGCTGGACGGTCCGCACGTCCGTCCCGGACTCGAGCAGGTGCGTCGCGAACGAGTGTCGGAACGTGTGGCAGGTCACGCGGCGGTCGATGGCCGCGGCCTGCGCCGCGAGCGAGACCCGTTTCTGGATCGCCGACGCGGCGAGGTGGTGGCGGCCGATCTCGCCTGTCCGCGGGTCGGGGCCGTCGCGGGTGGCGGGGAAGAGGAACTGCCAGCCGAAGGCCGTCGAGGCCGCGGGGTGCTTGACGGCGTAGGCGTGGGGCAGCACGGCGCTCCCGCGTCCGGCGGCGCGCTCGGCGACGTGCAGCAGCCGGACGCACTCGACCTGTGCCCGCAGCGGCTCGGCGAGCGAGAGCGGCATCATCGTCACGCGGTCCTTGTCGCCCTTGCCGCCGCGGACCGTGATCTGGCGGCGGTCGAGGTCCTTGATCCGGAGCCGGAGCGCGCCCGAGAGGCGGAGGCCGGCACCGTAGAGCAGCCGGGCGACGAGGCCGGGCACGCCGTCGAGGTGGGCGAGGACGGCGGCGACTTCGGCGGGGGAGAGGACGGCCGGCAGACGCGGCGGCTTGCGGACGCGCGTGAGGCCCCGCATCGCGGCGACGGGCTGGCCGAGAACGTGCGTGTACAGGAAGAGCATCGCCGAGAGCGCCTGCGTCTGCGTGCTCGCGGCGACGTCGCGCTCGACGGCGAGGTGGTTGAGGAAGGCCTCGACGTCTGGCGCGGCGAGGCTGCGCGGGTGGACGAAGCGGCCGGCGCGGCGGGCGGAGAAGCGGACATAGCGCTCGATCCACCCGAGGTAGACTTTTTCGGTCTGGTAGCTGAGGTGGCGGAGGCGGGCGGCGTCGCGGGCGTCGTCGAGGAGGGGCATGGCGGCCGGGTCTGTGACGTCAGAGACTCGGCGGACGGCGCGACGCAACCGCGCGCCGTGTGAAGACGGGGAGACGGTAAAGCCGATGCGGCCCTTTACAGACTCGAATGAGCGCCTATCTTCCGGGACGTGCCGTTTCCAGCCCGACGCTCGGCGGCTCAAGTTCTAGTCATGCGCCTACCGAGCATGAGGACATTCCCATTCGTGCCGAAATCAAGCGTGAGGCTCGCACCCGGAGACTTCTGGGGTGTTCAGCTCGACGGTGACCGGTGGGCATGTGGACGCATTCTCCAGACGATACCTCAAGGCACACCGGGGGCTCGTGTCGGCTTTCTTGGCGGTCTACTTGACTGGCAAGGCTCGGCTCCGCCTACCTCCGATGCTATCGTGGGGTGTCCGGTCTTGGAACAAGGGGTCATGCACATCCTCGCCGTCACCTCAAGGGGCCGCGCCATCCTTGGAAATCGGCCGCTCATCCTCGACGAGATCGAGCCGCTCCTCGTCTGTCACGACGGTATGATCAGCCGAGGGTTTACGCCAGTCCGCCCTTGGATTCCTGCGGACGGACAGCGTATTCCAAGCTTAGGTTGGTGGGGCTACGATTTCGTCCGTCAGAGGGCAAACTGCCTGTTCGCGGTTTCAGGCGCATAACTCGCGGCCGCAGCCGACCGCCCGGCCGGCGTTTTGCTCATCGCGGCGGTGTCGTCTACTTTCGCGTTGAGCGCGCCTCGGTGCTCGTCGTGCGGCGGCTGAGCCGCCATGTGTTAGGCGGTGACCCCATGCCCCTCGTCCTCGCCCTCGTCGCACTCTTCGCCCTCCCGGCGACGGCCTGTGACCTGATCCCTTCCCCGAAGGTGGCCTTCGACCCGGCCACCTTCGTCTTCGAGGGCCGCGTCGTCGGGTTCGTCACCGACGGGGAGCGGCCCTCCTTCGAGGCCTGGTACGCCTCGGAGTCGCTCGCCCCAGGCGAGGACTCCCACGCCGCCGGTCTCCTCGTCGCCCCCTTTACGGTCGTCAACGCCCCCGAGCCGGCCGAGGTCTACGCCGTCTTCCCCACCCAGCTCGGAGTCGCATGCGAGCTCGCCCTCGCGAGCCTCCGATCGCTCCGGGCTGCCTACGCCGTCGGTGACACGCTCGCCATCGTCGCCCAAGCCCCGCCCGTCCCCGCGTCCGGGCCGTTCTTCACCGCACTCCCCCTCGGCACGGTCCCCGTCATATCGGGGCCCGTCCCCGGCTTCTCCGGACCGTTCGGTGGCCTCATCCTTCGGGCGGCCGAGGTCGGCGGCCACCGTCGCCTTGCCTCGTGGGGGACCGAGGGCTGGGAGTACACCACGATGGCCGATGCGGAGGCACACTGGTACCAGGCTGGGGCGGCCCCGGTCGCGTGGAGCGCCCGGGTCACGTACGAATACGAGCGGGACCTCGCCGCACTCACGTCGGTCGCGACCCCGGCGGAGCGGTTCGCGCTGCTCACGAAGGTCCGTCGGTACTGGTTCACAGCCGAGAACGGGTCGTACCGGGGGGATCTCGACTGCGGCTACGGGGCTCTCGTCCGCCGGTACGCCGGGGGGCTAGGCGAGGCCGACGAAGTGGGCGGGCAGCTCCTGCACTGGGGGCTCCGGCCGTTCCCGAGCGAGGGGTCGTGTGCGGCGGCCGAACGGGTCCGGGGAGAGGCGCACGAGCGTATCCGGCTGGAAGGCATAGAACGGCAACGCCGCGAGGCCCAAGGGCAGGACGGACGCTAATCCGCCTAACTCGCCGCAGCGGCCGACCGCCCGGCCAGCGTCGTTGCTCGGGTCCGCGTCGGCGTCTACTTTCGCCTTGGTCGAGCGCGTTGCCACTCGGGCGGCGGCAGAGCGGCCAGATGTTATACCGCACTACCGCCGATGCCCTGCATCCTTGGTGTCAAGTTGCCCGACGGCGCTCGCGCGCTCGCTGAACGGCTCTCGGTCCAGCCCTACCGTATCGAGGAGCGAGGCGATCCAGTCAGGCGGACCGGCAGGGTCTGCGATCACGCCAGCCTTTCCTTCAATGTGAGCGACGCGGACTTTGACCAACTGCGGCAGCAGTTCGATGACGCCGCAGCATTCTTGGCTGACCACGCAACCGACATACGGGCGATGACGGAGGCCGGGGAAGCCGTGCTCGACTTTGGGTACGAGCCACGTTCGGTCCCATCAGGAGCAGCAGCCATGATCCAATCGGATCGGTTGCCTCAGAACCTTGTCAAACTTGCGGCCGACCTCGACGTGATGATTGAACTGACGCTCTACCTTCCAGGGGACGAAGAGTTTGATG
>JAYWIE010000119.1:0-4404 GCA_043789155.1 Rubricoccaceae bacterium
CCCTGGCCGACCTCGCCGGCAAGGCCGCGACCAAGGCCGCCGTCTGCGCCGAGCTGAACCTGGACGCCGAGCGCCCGCTGCTCGCCTACGTCGGCCGGCTCATGCCCGAGAAGGGCGTCGAGGTGCTGCTGCCCGCCGCGGACGCGCTCGTCCGCACGACGGACGCCTGCATCGTGCTGCTCGGCACCGGCGACCCCGAGCACGAGGCCGAGGTCCGCGGCCTCGCCGGGATGCTCGACGCCGACGGCTTCGAGAACCGCCTCGCCCCGGTCGTCGCCTTCGACGAGCGCATGGCGCACCGCCTCTACGCCGCCGCCGACGTCTTCCTGATGCCGTCGCGCACCGAGCCCTGCGGCCTCGGCCAGATGTACGCCATGGCCTACGGCACGCCGCCTGTCGTCCACGCCACCGGCGGCCTCCGCGACACGGTCGCCGCGCCCGCCGGAGACGGCGGCACCGGCTTCCCCTTCGCCCCGTTCACGCCGGACGCGCTCGTCGCTGCCGTCCGCGACGCGCTCGCCCTGCTCGCCGACCCGCCTCGCTGGAAGCGGCTGCAGCAGAACGGGATGACGGCGGACTTCTCGTGGAACGCCTCCGCCCGCGCCTACTCGGCGCTCTACCGCCACCTCACCGTCGTCTGACGGGGCTCGCCCCGACGCCTCGTCCCGACAGCCCCGCCCTGTACGGCCACAGCATGCTGTGGCCCTACCGAGCGCCCCGTTTCCCTCCCACGCGGCCTTCACCCTCTCCATGCGCGACACGCTTGCCGTCATCCTCGGCGGCGGGGCCGGCACCCGGCTCCACCCGCTCACCGAGCACCGCTCCAAGCCCGCCGTGCCGCTCGCGGGCAAGTACCGCCTCATCGACATCCCGATCTCGAACTGCGTCAACGCGGACCTCCGGCGCATCTTCGTGCTCACGCAGTACAACTCGGCGTCCCTCAACCGCCACGTCGCGCAGGCGTACCGCTTCGACCGCTTCGGCGGCGGCTTCGTGACCGTGCTCGCGGCCGAGCAGACCCCGACCTCGGACCGCTGGTTTCAGGGCACCGCCGACGCCGTCCGCCAGGTGCTCCCGCACGTCGACGCCCACGCGCACCGCCGCGTGCTCGTGCTCTCCGGCGACCAGCTCTACCGCATGGACTTCGCTGCGCTCGACGCGCACCACCGCGCCGCCCGCGCCGGCCTGACGGTCGCCACGATCCCCGTCACGGCCGACGACGCGCCCGGCTTCGGCATCCTCAAGACCGACGCGCAGGGCGTCATCACGGCCTTCCACGAGAAGCCCGCCCGCGACGCGCTCGACGGCCTCGAGAGCCCCGTCTCCGCCGCGGACCGCGCCGCCGGCCGCGTCTACCTCGCCTCGATGGGCATCTACCTCTTCGACCGCGAGGTGCTCGGGGACGCCCTCCGCAACAACCCGGACGACGCCGACTTCGGCGGCGACGTCATCCCGCGCGCCATCGCCGAGCGCCGCGTCGCCAGCTTCCCCTTCTCGGGCTACTGGTCCGACATCGGCACCATCCGCTCGTTCTACGACGCCACGCTCGCCCTCGCCGCCCCGCGCCCCGAGTTCGACCTCTACGACGAGGCGCAGCCGATCTACACCAACGCGCGCATGCTGCCGCCGGCCAAGATCCAGGACGCGCACATCCGCGACTCGATGATCGGCGAGGCCTCGGTCGTCATCGGCGCGACGGTCGAGGGCTCGGTCGTCGGCATCCGCGCCTTCATCGGGGCCGGGGCCGTCGTGCGGCGCTCCGTCCTGATGGGCGCGGACTTCTTCCCGTGGCACCCGCCCGCCGAGCGCTCCGGCACCGGCACGCCGCCCCACCCGGGCATCGGCGAGCGCTCGGTCGTCGAGAACGCGATCGTGGACAAGAACGCGCAGATCGGGCCGGACTGCCGCATCGTCAACGAGCACGGCGTCGAGGCGGCCGACGGCGACGGCTGGGTCATCCGCGACGGCATCGTCGTCGTGCGCAAGAACGCCGTCATCCCGGCGGGGACGGTCGTGTAAGGGGTTCGGGGTTCGGGGTTCGAAAGCGCACAGCTGAAATGTCCCCCCCCCCGTTCGACGACCACTACACCAAAAAAATGTCATCCCGGACTTGATCCGGGATCTGCCTTTTGCATTGTGCAACGCGAAGAAATGCGGAAAGGCAGATCCCGGATCAGGTCCGGGATGACAGGTAGAAGGGTGGGTGCAAATTTGCCCACTGCCCACTGCCCACTGCCCACTGCCCACTGCCCACTGCCCACTGCCCACTGCCCACTGCCCACTGCCCACCTCAGGCGTCGAAGACGAGGCAGGCGGCACCGAGCAGGGCGACGTCGTTGCCGCGCGTCTCCTGCACGACCGTCAGGCCGTCGCGCATGGCGGGCATGACCGAGCGGCGCAGCGCGGCCCGGGCCGGCTCGAGCAGCCAGTCGCCCGCCGCCGCGACGCCGCCACCGACGACGACGGTCCGGATGTCGAGCAGGTTCACGGCCGACGCGAGCGCGCAGCCGAGCTTGTGGCCGGCCCACGCGAGCACCTCGATCGCGCCGGCGTCGCCGGCGTCGGCGGCCGTCGAGAGGGCGTGCGGCGTGAGGTCGACGAGGTCCGGCCCGGCGGTCGCGTGGAGGCTCGTGTCGCGGGTGCGGAGCATGTCGCGGGCGTGCTCCGAGAGGTAGCGCTGCCCGAGGTACGCCTCGACGGCCCCGGCGACGCCGGCGCGCGTGTACGGCCCGTCGTAGTCGACCGAGATGTGGCCGATCTCGCCGGCCGCGCCGGCCACGCCGCGGAAGACGCGCCGGTCGATGACGATGGCCCCACCGACGCCGGTCCCGATGGTGACCATGAGGAACGTGCCGAACGGCTGCCCGGCCCCGAAGTGCGCCGAGCCGAGCGCGGCGACGTTGGCGTCGTTGTCCACGAGGACGGGCCCGCCGAGGTGGAGCGTGCGCTGCGCGAGGCGCGGCGCGAGCCGGGCCGGCAGGTCGACGTCCTCCCAGCCCGCGAAGTTGGTCATCACCGGGACCGTCGCGCGGTCCAGCAGGACCGTCCCCGGCGCGCCGATGCCGATGCCGGCGAACGTGGCCCCGTCGGGCAGGTGCGTCGCGGCTCGGGCGATGCCGTCCGCGATGCGGTCCAGCACGCGCTCCGTCCCGCCGTCGGCGTCGGTCGGGACCGAGAGGCGGTGGACGATGCCCTGGCCGCGCTCGACGAGGGCGACCTTGAGGTTGGTCCCGCCGAGGTCGACCCCGACGGCGTACGTCTTCGGCGAGCCGCCGGCCGTCTGAGGCGTCATCGGTCAGTCTGCTGCGTCGTCGACGGGCGCGTCGGCGACGGGCGCGTCGGGGGCCACGGACCAGAGGTCGTCGCGGTCGTCGGTGCGGACGCGGTAGACGGTCTCGCCGGGGCGGCGCATGCCGTACTGCTCGCGCGCGACGCCCTCGACCGTCTCGGGGTCCAGCCCGCGCGCGATGCGCGCCTCGACGTCGGCGTTGGCCGCGGCCATGTCGGCGTTCTCCTCGGTGATCCGGTCCAGCTCGGCCGCATACCGGGCGCGCCGCAGCACGCTGTGGCTGTCGAAGAAGGCGACCCACACGGCGACGCCGACGAGGCCGGCCGTGACGAGGCGGGAGCGGAGGCGGGACATGGCAGAGGGTGACAGGTGATGAGGTGGCACGTGTCAGGTGGAAAACTACGCATTCGTCCCCACACGTCACCTGCCACCGTTTCACCTGCCACTCAGAAGCGGAAGGCGTCCATGCCGGGGTAGATGGCGGCCCCGCCGAGCAGCTCCTCGATGCGGAGCAGCTGGTTATACTTGGCGAGGCGGTCCGAGCGCGACGCCGAGCCGGTCTTGATCTGGCCCGAGCCGGCCGCGACGGCGAGGTCCGCGATCGTCGTGTCCTCGGTCTCGCCCGAGCGGTGGCTCAGGACCGAGGCGTAGCCGAAGCGGTGCGCGAGCTCGACCGCCTCCATCGTCTCCGTGAGCGTCCCGATCTGGTTGGGCTTGATCAGGATCGCGTTGGCGACGCCGGTGTCGATGCCGCGCTGGAGGCGCGTCGTGTTGGTGACGAAGAGGTCGTCGCCGACGAGCTGGATTCGGTCGCCGACGGCCTCGGTGAGCGCGGCCCAGCCGTCCCAGTCGTTCTCGTCCATCGCGTCCTCGATGGACACGATCGGGTAGTCCTCGACCCACTTCGTCCAGTAGGCGACCATCTCCTCGCTGGAGACCGGCACGCCGGGGTTGGACTTGTAGAACGAGTAGGAGCCGTTCTCATACATCTCGCTGGCGGCCGGGTCGAGCGCGATCGAGAGGTCCTTGCCGGCCGTGTAGCCCGCGCGGCCGATGGCCTCGACGCAGAGCTCGATGGCCTCCTCGTTCGAGCGCAGGTTCGGCGCGAAGCCGCC
>JAYWIE010000120.1:0-4375 GCA_043789155.1 Rubricoccaceae bacterium
ACCGGCCGCATCCTCGCCTCGTTCCTCGCCGTCGTCGCGGTCGGCTTCGTGTCCGTCGCCGGGACGGTCGCGTGGCTGAGCCGCGACCTCCCGAGCCTCGAGCAGATCGAGAACCCGCGCAACCTGCTCGCCACGCGCGTCTACACCGCGGACGACGTCGAGCTCGCGCGCTACTACGACGGCGAGAACCGGACGTGGGTGAGCCTCGAGGACATGGCCCCGGCCGTGCCGAAGGCGCTCATCGCGACCGAGGACCGCCGGTTCCGGACGCACTGGGGCATGGACCTGCGCGGCTTCGCCGCGGTCGCGGTGCAGGCGGCGCAGGGCGGCAGCCTGCGCGGCGCGTCCACGATCACGATGCAGCTCGCGCGCAACCTCTACACGTCCGTCGGCCGCGAGCGCTCGGTCGTCCGCAAGGCCAAGGAGATCCTGACGGCCATCCGCATCGAGCGGACCTACACCAAGGACGAGATCCTCGAGGCGTACCTCAACACGGTCCCGTTCCTCTACAACGCCTACGGCATCGAGGCCGCGTCGCAGACCTACTTCGGCAAGCACGCCGCGGACCTCAACACGCCCGAGGCGGCGACGCTCGTCGGCATGCTCGCGGCCAACACGGCCTACGACCCGGTCCGCAACCCCGAGGCCTCGCGCGAGCGCCGCAACATCGTGCTGGCCAACATGCGCCGCTCGGGCGACCTCACCGAGGCGCAGTTCGCCGCGGCCCGCGACTCGCCCATCGACGTCGCCGCGTTCAGCGTCTACGACCACGCCAACAACCCCGCGCCGCACTTCGCCGAGGTCCTCCGGCTGTGGTTCAAGGAGTGGTGCGCGGACAACGGCTACGACCCCTACAAGGACGGCCTCGTCATCCGGACGACGCTCGACAGCCGCATGCAGGCCCTCGCGACGGTCGCCGTCCAGAGCCAGGGCGAGCGCATCCAGCGCGCCGTCGGCGGCTACCAGGGCTGGTGGAGCCGTAACACGGCCATCGTCAACGAATACATCTCGCTCTCGGAGCGCTACACGCGCGCCAACGGCCGCCCGTGGAGCGGCCGCCGCGCCGACCTCGACATGGGCATCATCGCGAGCCTCCGCCGCGACGCGGCCTTCATGGACTCGCTGCGCCAGGCGCGCACGCGCGTCGAGGCCGGCCTCGTCGCCATCGACCCCGTCTCGGGGCAGGTCCGCGCGTGGGTCGGCGGGCGCTCCTTCGCCGACAACAAGTTCGACCACGTCGGGCAGGCGCGCCGCCAGCCGGGGAGCACGTTCAAGCTCTTCGCCTACACGACGGCCTTCAACAACGGCTACTCGATGCAGAGCACCGCGCTCGACGCGCCGTTCCGCTGGGGCGACTGGTCGCCCCAGAACTCGGGCGGCGGCTACGCCGGCACGGTCACGCTCGCGTCCGCGCTCGCGGCCAGCCGCAACGTCGTCGCGGCGCGCATCACGAAGCACTTCGGGACGTCCGAGGTCGCCCGCACGGCCTACCAGATGGGCGTCCGCAGCCCGCTCGAGCTTCCGCCGCCGCCCAACGCGACCGCCGCCGAGCGCCGCGAGTGGGCCGCCAAGTGCCGCCCCTTCTCCGCGGCGAGCAACGACTGCTACGCCCGCTCGATCGCGCTCGGCACCGCCGACGTGTCGCTGCTCGAGATGGCCGTCGGCTACTCGACCATCGCCGACTACGGCGTCTACCACGGCCCGACGCTCGAGGAGGAGCGCCCCCGCGACCCGTCGATCCCGCCGCAGATCGTGCTCGCGGTCGCGCGCATCGAGGACCGCTACGGCAACGTCGTCGAGGACTTCACGCCGGTCGCGCGCGAGGTCCTCAACGCCTCGACCGCCTACACCATGTTCGACGCCATGCGCGGCGTCATCCGCTCGGGCACCGGCCGCGGCCTCGGCGGCTTCGCCGGCGTCATGGCCCTCGACATCGCCGGCAAGACCGGCACGACGCAGGAGAACGCCGACGGCTGGTTCATGGCCATGAGCCGCAGCCTCGTCGCCGGCTCGTGGACCGGCTTCGACGACCGCCGCATCAAGTACCCGTCGACGTCCATCGGCCAGGGCGGCCGCACGGGCCTGCTCGTCGTCGGCGAGTTCCTGCGCCTGCTCCAGGCGGACTCGACGGGCCTGCGCCTGGACCCGGCGCTCAAGTTCGAGAAGCCCGCCAACTACCAGCCGCCGACGCGCGCCGGCCGCATCGGCGGCTCGGGCGGCACGATGCCCTACTCGCGCTCGCGCGGCGACCGCACCGGCGCGGCGCGCCCGCGCGCGGGCGGCGGCCGCTCGGGCGGCTCGAACAACGGGGCCCGCGAGATGATCGACCAGTTCCGCAACCGCGACCGCTCGGGCGGGACCGGCGGCGGCAACGCGGGGGGCGGCGGCGGCGGAAGCCGGCCCGCGCCCGCCCAGCCGCGCCCCCAGCCGCGCCCGCAGACCGAAGGCGGCGGCTCCGGCGGACGCATCGGCTGGTAACAGAAGGGAGGAGGGGTTAGGAAGGAGGAAGGAGGGGAATGCGACGCCGCACCTCACCCTGCCTTTGCATTCCTCCTCCCTCCTTCCTAACCCCTCCTCGCTTTGAAGATTCTCCACTGCGCCGACATCCACCTCGGCTACGAGACGCACGGCCGCCTCGACCCCGCGACCGGCCTCAACACGCGCCTGCTGGACTTCCGCCGCTGCTTCGACGCCATGGCGGCCCGCGCCGTGGACGAGCGCGTGGACCTGTTCCTCTTCTGCGGCGACGCCTACCGCACCGCGGACCCCACGCCGACCCAGCAGAAGCAGTTCGCCGAGGCCATGCGGCCCGTCATCGCGGCCGGCATCCCGGTCGTGATGATCGTCGGCAACCACGACCACCCGGTGAGCTTCGGCAAGGCGTCGTCCGTAGACATCTTCGGCGTCCTGGGCGGGCGGCCGGGGCAGGTCGAGGTCTTCGCCCAGCCGACGTTCTGCGCGCCGGGGCAGGCGCACGGGCCCATCGAGACGCTCGCCGGCCCGCTCCAACTGGTCGCCCTGCCGTGGCCGATCCGCTCCAAGATCCTCACCCGCGACGAGCACCGCGCCAAGACGCCGCACGAGGTCCGCGAGCTCATCGAGACCGTCTACACCGGCTTCGTCCGCGACGCCGCGGCCGACGTGGACCCGGCCATGCCGGCGGTCGTCGCGGCGCACCTCACGGTGCAGGGCTCGGACCTCGGCGGCTCCGAGCGCGCCAGCCTCATCGCCCACGAGCCGACGTTCACGGCCGCCCAGCTCACGCCGCCCGGCCCCGACGGCCGCCCGGCGTTCGACTACGTCGCCCTCGGCCACATCCACCGCTACCAGGACCGCAACCGCGAGGCGTTCGAGCGCGGCGCGGGCCCGCCGGTCGTCTACTCGTCGTCGATCGAGCGGATCTCGTTCAAGGAGCACGACGACCGCAAGGGCTTCGTCCTCGTGGACATCGACGCCGCCGACGGGCGCAAAACCACGGCCTACACGTTCGTCGACACGCCCGCCCGGCGCTTCGTCCCGCTCGAGGTCGACGCGACGGGCACGGCCGACCCGACGGCGCGCGTCGTCGCCGAGGTCTCCCGGCACGACGTCGCCGACGCCGTGGTCCGCGTCCGCTACACGGCCGACGAGAACCAGCACGTCGACGTCTCGGCCGTGCGCGAGGCGCTCGCCGCGGCCGACACCGTCGCGGCCATCGAGCGCGACGTGCCGCCGGTCGTGCGCCGCCAGCGGACGACCGTCCGGACCGACACGTCGCTCAAGGACGCCGTCGAGCGCTACGTGGACCAGCACGAGACGCTCGCCAAGATGAAGGACGCGCTCGTCGCGGCCGCGCTCGACCTCGACGACGCGCTCGGCAGCAGCACGCCCGTCTGACAACTACATCCGGCCTGTCCGGTCCGGTTCAGACGGCCGCGCTCGGCCGCGGCGCGCCACCCCATAGCGCCCCGCGGAGACGGCAGGACCCAACGACCACGCCCCGACGCTCGGTGTGAGCATCGGGGCGTGCGCGCCGAAGCTGGCGCTGTACCGCGTACGGGATTTGAACCCGTGTTACCGCCGTGAGAGGGCGACGTCCTAGGCCTCTAGACGAACGCGGCAGGACCCGCTCGACCCGAGCGGACGCCCAAGATAAGACGGCCTCCGGCGCGGCTCAATCGTCCAACGTCATCTTCACGTGCTCGATTCCGGCCTCCTCGAAGAGGTCCCCGCGGGGCACGAACCCGAACCCGGCGTAGAAGCCGGCGAGGTGAGACTGGGCGTGCAGCGCGAACCGCACGTGGCCCGCCGCGCGTGCCTCGGCTAGCGCCCCGGCGACCATCGCGCGCGCCAGCCCCCGCCCGCGGAACGGCACGAGGACGGCGAACCGCTCGAG
>JAYWIE010000121.1:0-4375 GCA_043789155.1 Rubricoccaceae bacterium
GGGTCGAGCGCGAGCCGGCGCGTCGCGTCTGTGAAGGCCGTAGCGTCGCGGGGCGGGCACAGCAGGCCCGTCGTTTCATGGTCCACGAGGCTGCGGCTGCCCGCGGCGTCCGCGCAGACCGTGGGCAGGCCCGACGCCATCGCCTCGAGCGTGACGTTGCCGAACGTCTCGGTCTCGCTCGGGAAGAGGAAGACGTCCGAGGAGGCATAGGCCGTCGCCAGGTCGGCCCCGCCGAGGTGGCCCGTGTAGACGGCGACCGGTAGCGCCTCGCCGAGGGACTCGCGCTCGGGCCCGTCGCCGACGACGAGCGCGCGCACGGGCAGTCCCTCGGCCTTGAGCGTCTGGATCGTCTCGACGAACACGTCGAGCCCCTTCTCCTTGACGAGCCGGCTCACGAACGACACCACGACCTCGTCGGGCCGCCAGCCCTGCGCCGTGCGCCATGCGTCCGAGCGGTGGTCCGGCGAGAAGCGGTCGAGCTCGATGCCGCGCGGCCAGAGCCGGATGGTGGCCGTGACGCCCTGCGCGCGGAGGCTCGCCTCCATCGCCGGCGTCGGGACGTAGACCTCGCGGCAGCGGTTGTAGAAGCGCCGCGCGATGGCGTGGAACAGCGGCCGCCCGACGCCGAGGCCGTAGTAGTCGAGGTACGACACGAAGTGCGTGTGGTACGTCGCGACGACCGGGAGGCCGCGGCGCAGGGCCCACGTCAGCGCCCGGTGGCCGAGGACGTCCGGCGTGGCGAGGTGCACGATGTCCGGCGCGAACGCCTCGACCTGCCGGCGGACCCGGACCGGGAAGCCGGTGCTGAAGCGGTACTCCGCGCGGCCGGGGAACGGCACCGACGGGACCGGCAGAAACCGCCCCGGCTGCCGCACGGGCGGGTCGGCGACGGTCGGCCCGAGCACGAGCACCTCGTGGCCCTGCTCGACCAGGGAGCCGACGAGCCGGCCGAGCGTCCGCGAGACGCCGTCCTCGATGTGGACGTAGTTGCCCGTGAACAGGGCGATCCGGAGCGGTCGGGACATCTGGGGGGCCAGTGGGGAGGGGCCAGTGGCCAGTGGGGTACGACGTCGGTTTAGGCTCAGAGGATCGCTCACTCGGACGGGAAATGCCACCTCCTGCTGTCCACCCGCCCTTCTGGCATTGCCCACTGGCTACAGGTTCGGGTTTACCCGATGGCCACTGCCCACTGGCCTCGTCCCATTGCCCACCAGCTCCGGCAGCAGAGGCCGAAGGAAGACGGCTGTGTGGCTCGTCGGGTGCGCAGCGACCGTCTCCGGTGTACCCTCGGCGACGACGAACCCGCCGCGCCGCCCGCCCTCGGGCCCGACGTCCACGACCCAGTCCGCGGCCTTGATGACGTCGAGGTTGTGCTCGATGAGGACGACCGAGTGGCCGGCGTCCACGAGCGCGTTGAAGGCGGCGAGCAGCTTGCGGATGTCGTCGGCGTGGAGGCCCGTCGTGGGCTCGTCGAAGAGGTAGACCGTGTGGCCGCGGTGCGGGGCTGCGAGGTGGGCGGCGAGCTTCACGCGCTGCGCTTCGCCGCCCGAGAGCGTGTTGGACGGCTGTCCGAGCGTGAGGTAGCCCAGGCCGACCTGCTGGAGCACGCGCAGCCGGCTCGACAGGCGCGGCTGCTTGGCGAAGAACGCCGTCGCCTCGTCCACGGTCAGGGCGAGGATGTCGGCGACGTTCTTGCCGTTCCAGCGGACTTCGAGCACCTCCTGCTTGTAGCGCGCGCCGTGGCACGCCTCGCACTCGAGGTAGAGGTCCGCCAGAAACTGCATCTCGACCTGCACGACGCCCTCACCCTGGCACGTCTCGCAGCGGCCGCCGGGGACGTTGAACGAGAACGTGGCCGGCTTGAAGCCGCGCACGACGGCCTGGTGCGTCGAGGCGAGCAGCTCGCGGATCGGGTCGAACGCCTTGACGTACGTCACCGGGTTCGAGCGCGGGCTCTTGCCGATGGGCGTCTGGTCCACCATCTCGACCGACTCGATGAGCTCGGCCCCGAACACGGCGTCGTGCGCGCCGACCTTGCCGTCGTACTCGCCGCCTTTGAGGCGCTTGAGGGCCGCGAAGAGCGTCGAGTAGACGAGCGTCGACTTGCCCGAGCCCGAGACGCCGGTGACGACCGTGATCGTGCCGAGCGGGAACGAGACGTCGAGGCGCTTGAGGTTGTGCGCGCGCGCGCCGGTGACGCGCAGCACGCGCTCGGCGTCGAACGGCCGGCGCGTGGCAGGGACCGGGATGGACTTGCGGCCCGAGAGGTACGCGCCCGTGAGCGACGTCTCGCTCACGAGGGCCTCGTCGTAGGTCCCCTGGAACATGATCTCGCCGCCGAGTGCGCCCGAGCCCGGGCCGACGTCGATGAGCTGGTCCGCGCGGCGCATCATCTGCTCGTCGTGCTCGACGACGAGGACCGAGTTGCCGATGTCGCGGAGGCCCTCGAGGATGGTGATGAGGCGGTCGTTGTCGCGCGGGTGCAGCCCGACGGTCGGCTCGTCGAGGACGTAGAGCGAGCCGACGAGGCTCGAGCCGAGGCTCGTCGCGAGGTTGATGCGCTGGCTCTCGCCGCCCGAGAGCGTCTGCGCGAGACGGTCCAAGGTGAGGTAGTCCAGCCCGACCTCGACGAGGTACCCCAGCCGCCGCCGGACCTCGGCGAGCACGCGCCCGGCCACCTCGCGGTCGTGGTCCGAGAGGACGACGCCGTCAGCGACGTCGGCGGCGTCGGCGGTCGTGAGCTCGCAGATCTCGCCGATGTGCATCCAGGCGAGTTCGCCGGCGGCGTCCGGGACGCGGAGCTTGACGCAGAGGGCCTCGGGCCGGAGGCGGAAGCCGTCGCAGTCCGGGCACGTCGTGTAGCCGCGGAAGCGCGCCTGGTAGATGCGGTAGTGCATCTTGAAGGGCTTCGAGGCGAGAAAGTCGAAAAAGCCCTGGACGCCGATGTAGTCGCCGTCGCCGTCCCAGATGACCGCGCGGGCCTCGTCCGAGAGGCGACCGAGGGGCGTGTCGGGGTCGATGCCGTGGCGGGCGGCGGCGCGCAGGAGCGTGCGCGCGTGCATGGACCACTGCTCGGTCCGGAACGGCGCGACGGCCCCCTGTCGGATCGAGAGGTCCGGGTTGGGAAAGACGAGGTCCGGGTCCAGGCCCGGCACGCGGCCGAAGCCCTGGCAGGCGGGGCAGGCCCCGAGCGGCGAGTTGAACGAGAAGAGCTGCGGCGTCGGCTCCTGGAACGTCATGCCGTCGCGCTCGAAGTGGGCCGAGACGTCGACGCGCTCGGAGCGGCCCTCGGCCGGGACGGTGACGATGACGGCGCGCTCGTCGCCCTCGCGGAAGGCGAGTTCTACGGAATCGGCGATGCGGCTCGTGACGGCCTCGTCGCCCGCGCGCGTCGCGAGGCGGTCCACGAGGACGAGCAGGCGGTTAGGGGCGGTCTTGACGGACTCGGGGTCTGTCTCGCCGAGGTCGACGATCTCGGGCATCGCGCCCTTGGCGGCGCGGGCGTCGGTCGGGAGGACGACGAGGCGGGCGAAGCCGCGCGCGACGAGCGCGGCCATCTCCTCGGCCTTCTTCGCGCCCTTGTGGCCGGGGAAGGGGAAGGCGAGGTAGAAGCGCGTGCCGGCGTCGAAGCGGGCCTGGACGTTCTCGGCGACCGAGCGCGGGCTGTCGCGCGTGACCACTTCGTCGGTGACGGGCGAGAGCGTGGTGCCCACTCGCGCGAAGAGGAGGCGGAGGTAGTCGTAGACCTCGGTCTGCGTCGCGACGGTGCTCCGCGGGTTGCGCGAGGCCGTCATCTGCTCGATGGCGATGGCCGGCGCGAGCCCGGTGATCATGTCCACGTCGGGCTTGTCCATCCGCTGGAGGAACTGCCGCGCGTAGGCGCTGAGGCTCTCGACGTAGCGGCGCTGGCCCTCGGCGTAGATGGTGTCGAAGACGAGGCTGGACTTGCCCGAGCCGGACGGGCCCGTCACCACGACGAGCTTCTTCTTGGGGATCGTGATCGAGACGTCCTTGAGGTTGTGCTGCCGCGCGCCGCGCACGACGAGCGACTGGCCGGCGAAGCGGTCCGGTGCCGACACGCCCGTCGCGGACGCGCCCGTCGCGGACGCGCCCTTCGCCCGGGCCACCCCTGGCGACGCGGCGACCTCTCTGGCTGACGCCTCAGCCTTGGTGGACGCGGCCACGGCTCTGGCTGATGATGACGCGGCTTTCTTCGCCGCGGCCCCTTTCTTCGGGGCAGCCGTCTTTACGGACGTCGCCAGCGGTTCAGGAGCGGCATCGGACGTCGGGGATGCAGCCGGAGCGGGGCGAGCAGTCGTCTTTTTGGGCATGGGGGCGGCAGAGCCGTCGAGAACGGGAATCGGACGCGCGCGCG
>JAYWIE010000122.1:0-4370 GCA_043789155.1 Rubricoccaceae bacterium
GCTCGGGCCCGAGCGGCTGCAGCTGCTCGGCGAGCGCGCCCGTCCCGCACCCCAGTTCGACCACGGACGCCGCGCCGGGCCGGTGCGCCGCGACGAGCCGCTGGACGTGCTCGGCCCACATCGCGTAGTCGACGTGTTCCATCACGGCGTCGTAGCCGGCGGCGAGGAGCGAGTACGGCGGGGTGGTCATCGGGTGCGGGATGCGGGATGCGGAACGCGGGATGCGTGGGTCGATCCAGACGTCCCCGTAGAGACGGCGCGGCGGCGGGCCATCGCGGCCGCCATCCGGACCGCGGCGACCATCGACGACGGGTCGGCGACGCCCGTGCCGGCGACGTCGAAGGCCGTCCCGTGGTCCGGGCTCGTCCGCACGAGCGGCAGCCCGAGCGTGACGTTGACGCCCGCGCCCTGCGCGAGCGCCTTGAACGGCGCGAGGCCCTGGTCGTGGTACATCGCCACGACGGCGTCCGCGCCCGGCCCGTGCGGGCCGGCCGTCCACGCCTGGCGGCCGAAGAAGGCGTCGGCCGGGAATGGGCCGTGGGCGTCGATGCCGCGCGCGCGGAGGCGGGCGAGCGCGGGCGCGATGACGTCGCGCTCCTCGGTCCCGAGGACGCCGCCGTCGCCGGCGTGCGGGTTCAGCCCGAGGACCGCGAGGCGCGGCGCGGCGATGCCGAGGCTCGCGCGGAGCGCGCCGGCGAGCGTCTCGCACACGGCCTCGACGCGCTCGGCCGTCACGAGCCCGGCGACGGCCGATACGGGGACGTGGACCGTCACGAGCGCCACGCGGAGCGCGCCCCGGGGCAGCTCCGCCGCGAGCACCATCACGACCGTCCCGGCTGCCGTAAGCGACTGGAGCATCTCGGTGTGGCCCGGGAACGGCGAGCCGGCGGCGTGGATGGCCTCCTTCGAGATCGGAGCCGTCACGAGGCCGTCGGCCTGCCCGGCGACGCAGAGCGCCGTCGCGCGCTCGATGGCCGCGATGGCCTGCCGCCCGCCCTCGGCCGTCGTCGCGCCCCACTCGAACCGCGCCGGGCGGCCAGGCTCCGGGTCGAGCACAGCGAGCACGCCGGCCGGGACGTCCGCGTCTACAGCCGCGACCTCCAGCACGGGCCCGAGCCCGAGGGCCTCGGCCTGCGCCCGCATCACAGCGGCTGACCCGACGGCCACGACGCGCGCGTCCGCGGCGACGAGCGGCGCGGCGCGGAGCACGACCTCGGGGCCGATCCCGTTCGGGTCGCCCACGGTGAGCAGGAGCGTCGGGCGTGTCACGGCCGGCGGGTCAGAATGGAGGTGTGACGGAACGACGGGACGACGGAACGACGGAACGACTCTCTACTTTTCTACGTGTCATCCCGTCGGGTAAACCCGGACCGGACTCGATCCGGGATCTGCCTTTCGCCTTTTCTCTACGTTGCACAATGCAAAAGGCAGATCCCGGACCGGGGTCCGGGATGACATGTTTTTATTGGTGTGCGTCATCGGACAGAACCATTCCGGACATCCGATTTCATTCTTTCACCCCTCGGTGACACGGCCGAAGCGGCGGTCGCGGTCCTGGTAGGCGCGGACGGCGTCGTAGAGCGCCTCGCGGCGGAAGTCGGGCCAGAAGCGCTCGGTCACATAGAGCTCGGTGTAGGCGATCTGCCACAGCAGGAAGTTCGAGAGCCGCATCTCGCCCGCGGTGCGGACGAGCAGGTCCGGGTCGGGCGTGCCCGCCGTGAGGAGCGCGTCCGAGACCGTCTGCTCCGTGATCGCGTCGGCGTCGAGGCGGCCGTCGCGGACGTCCGTCGCGAGGCGCTTGACGGCCTCGGTGATCTCCCAGCGCGAGCCGTAGGACAGCGCCAGCGTGAGCGTCATCCGGGCGTTGCCGGCCGTCAGCGCGAGGGCCTCGTCGAACTCGCGGCGCGCGCGGTCGGGCAGGCGCGAGAGATCGCCGATGGCGTGCAGGCGGATGCCGTTGGCGTGGAGCCGCTCGGCCTCCTTGCGCAGCGTGCGCACGAGCAGCTCCATCAGGGCCGTGACCTCGGCCGCGGGCCGCTGCCAGTTCTCCGTCGAGAACGTGTACAGCGTGAGGTGCGACACGCCGAGCTGCGCGCACGCCTCGGTGACGTCGCGGACGGACAGCACGCCCTCGCGGTGGCCCGTGACGCGCGTGCGCCGGCGGGCCTTGGCCCAGCGGCCGTTGCCATCCATGATGCACGCGACGTGCGCCGGGATCGCGCCGCGCGCCTGGAGCGCCTGCTGCGCGGCCGCGTCGGCGTCGGACTGCGGCGTCGAGGAGAGCTGGACGATCAAAGCGGGGCCAGTTTGGAGTTTGAAGTTTGGAGAATGGAGAGCGCTGCGGTGTGTCCAACCCGAATGCCCGTGACGAGCACGGCGGACGGCCTCTCCAAACTTCGGGTCTCCAAACTCTGCATTTTAGCCGATCCAGCGCGAGACGTCGTTGAAGACGGCGAACACCATCAGGGCCAGAATCAGGACGAAGCCGATCTGCTGCACCACCATCCGGACCTTCAGCGACGGCTCGCGCCGCGCGACGGCCTCGTAGAGCAGGAACACGAGGTGCCCGCCGTCGAGGGCCGGAATCGGGAGGATGTTGAAGACCGCCAGGGCGACCGACAGGATCGCGACGAAGCTCCAGAACGACGCCCCGCCGCGCTCGGCGGCCTGCCGCGACTGCTGCGCGATCATGATCGGCCCGCCGACGTTCTCGCGGACCGACTCGCGGCCCGTGAACAGCTTGCCCATGAAGCCGACGTAGGTCGACGTCGTGGCGACGGCCTGGCGGTAGCCCGCCGCGACGCCCTCGCCGAGGCCGAAGCGCTCGTAGCGCACGCCGAGCGCGGTGTCGTCCGGGAGCACGCCGAGGATGTAGCGCTCGCCCGAGGGCCGGGGCGCGACGAGCGCCTCGTACGTCTTCCCCCCGTCGGCGGCAGCGCCACCGATGGCCGCGACGGGCTCGCCGGCCCCGTTGACGGCCGCCGTCGTGTCCGTGCGCGTCCACCGGACGCGCAGCGCGCGGCCGCCCGAGCCCGTCACGGCCTCGGTCAGTCGCGACCACGACGTGACGGCCTGCCCGTCGATGGCCGTGATGCGGTCGCCGGCGCGGAGGCCCGCCGCCTCGGCGGCGGAGCCCGGCGCGACGCTCGCGAGGACGGGCGGGAGCGCGGGCTCGGCCCCGAAGAGCGACCCGAACGAGGGCTCCTCGCCGGCGTCGGTCGCCGTACGCTGCGCGCGCGAGAGGCGCGTCATGAGCTCACTCGGGCCCGTGACCTCGACCGTCTGCCCGCCGCGGTCGACGGTGAGCTTGAGCGGGTCCGCGCCGAGTGTCGTCGGCGTGAAGACGTCCTCGAAGTCCTCGACGCGCTCGCCGTTGACGGCCGTGACGCGGTCGCCCGCGCGCAGGCCCATCTCGGCCGCGATGGTGCCCGGGCGGACGTCCAGGCGGACGTTCTCGGCCGGCGTGTAGGCCCGGCCGTAGGCCATCGCGAGGCCCGTGTAGATCACGAACGCCAGGATGAGGTTGAACACGACGCCGGCCGAGATCACGATCATGCGCTGCCAGACGGGCTTGGCGCGGAACTCGTCGGGCTGCGGCTCGGACTCAGTCGGGATCGGGCGGCCGCGCGCGTCCAGCGTCTGCACCATCACAGGCTCGCCCGCCTCGTCGAGCCGCGGGTTGCCGGCGGCGTCGAGCCCGGGCTCGAGCTTGTACGGGACGTCCATGGACTCGTCCACCATGCCGGCGATCTTGACGTAGCCGCCGAGCGGCAGCCAGCCGACCTTGTACTCGGTCTGCCCGATCTGCTTCTTGACGAGCGCCCGCCCGAAGCCGATCGAGAACACGTCGACGCGCATCCCGAAGAGGCGGGCTGAGAGGAAGTGACCCATCTCGTGCACGAAGACGAGGATGCTCAGCGCGACCGCGAGCCAGAAGACCGTCGAGAGCGACGTGAGGAGGAAGGACATGGGTGGGAGTCTGGGCCAGACGAAACGGGGTGCGGGCCGGCCGTGGTCTGCACCGCGTAATCTGCGAGGAGAGGGACGCCGCGTACGACCCCGGGGCGGCAGGGTTCAGCCCGAGGCTCCGCACGCCTCCAGGGCGAGCGCGCGGGCGCGGGCGTCGGCGTCGAGCAGGCCGTCGGCGCACGAGTCGTCGGCCCCCTGCGCGGCGGCCATGCCGGCCTCGACGACGCGCGGGATGTCGGTAAAGCGGATCGCGCCGTCGAGGAAGCGCGCGACGGCGACCTCGTCGGCGGCGTTCATCGCGGCCGGCGCGGCCCCGCCGGCCCGGAGCGCGGCGTAGGCCAGCCCGAGGCATGGGAAGGCGGCCGCGTCCGGCTCGGCGAAGTCCAGCCGGCCCAGCGCCG
>JAYWIE010000123.1:0-4360 GCA_043789155.1 Rubricoccaceae bacterium
GACGCGCCGCCGGGCGTGCGCGGGCGCAGCGCGGGCGGCCCGAACAGCGGAGCGGACGGCGGCGCGGGGCGCGTCGGCTCGGGAGCGTCAGGGCGTGGCGCAGCCGGACGTGGCGCGTCGGCGCGCGGAGCGGGCGGCGGGGCCGGGTGCTCGTCCCGGTCGGACGGGACGCCGCCGTCGAACGGGGGCTCGTCCCGGTATGCGGCGGCAGGCCGGGCGTCCGGCGGGGCGGACGGGCGCGGCGGGGCCGAGTACGCCGACGGCGGCTCGGACGACAGCGACGGCCCCGGCGCGACGGACGGCGGCGGTGCGGGGGCGGCGTGCACCGGAGCCGGGGCCGCAGACGGCGGCGAGGCGGACGGCGGCGCGGCGGGCGTCGGTGCAGGACCGGGCGGGGCGACAGACGTCAGCGCGGGGGGCGCGACGGCCGGCGACGGGGCCGGCGGAGCGGACGCCGGTGCGGCGACGGCCGGTGCAGCGGACGCCGCAGCGGCGATGCGCGGGTCGAGCGCGCCGCCGGCGCGCGCCATCCGGTCGAGGTGCGCGAGCAGGCGCTCGAGGTCGGCGGCCTTCTCGAGGCTCGCCATCCGGAGCAGCGCGAGCTCGGCCGTGAGCCGCGGCTGCGCGGCCCCCCGCAGGTTCGTGATCGCCTCGTCGGCGATCAGGAGCAGGTGCAGCAGGTCCGCCTCGGCCCACGCCTGCGCCGCGGCGACGGTCCGGGCGCGCATCGCGTCCGTGCCCTCGATGAGCGAGCCGTCGCCGGTGGCCCGCGCCGCGAGCAGGTTGCGGACGTGGTCCGCGAGGCCGAGCAGGAACTCGCGCAGGTCGTGGCCGCGGCGCACGATGCCGTCGAGCAGGCGCAGCATGCCGGCGCGGTCGCCGGCGGCAGCGCGGTCGGCCGCGTCGAAGAGCAGGTCCTCCTCGACGACGCCGAGCGCCGCGCGGAGGGCCGCGCCGCGCAGGTCCGTGCCGCACAGCGCGACGGCCTGGTCGAAGACCGAGAGCGCGTCGCGCATGGCCCCGTCGCCGCGGCGCGCGACGAGCACGAGCGCGTCGTCGTCGGCCGTGATGGCCTCCTCCGTGCAGATCATCCGCAGCTGCTCGACGATCTCGGGGACGGCGATGCGGCGGAAGTCGAAGCGCTGCGTGCGCGAGAGGATCGTCGGGAGGACCTTGTGCGGCTCGGTCGTCGCGAAGATGAACAGCGCGTGCTCGGGCGGCTCCTCGAGCGTCTTCAGGATCGCGTTGAAGGCGCTCGCCGAGAGCATGTGGACCTCGTCGAGGATGTAGACCTTCTTCTTCGCGCCCTGCGGCGGGATGCGGACCGTCTCGCGCAGCTCGCGCATGTCGTCGACGCCGTTGTGGGACGCCGCGTCGATCTCGATGACGTTCATCGCGCGGCCGTCGTCGAACGACGTGCAGGCCTCGCACGTGCCGCACGGCTCGACGTCCGGGCGCTCGCTCATCGGCGTCTTGCAGTTGACGGCCTTGGCGAGGATGCGCGCCGCCGTCGTCTTGCCGACGCCGCGCGGGCCGGAGAACAGGTACGCCTGCGCGAGGCGGCCCGAGCGGACGGCGTTGCGCAGCGTCCCGGCGACGTGCTCCTGCGCGACGAGCGCGCCGAAGGTCTGCGGGCGGTACTTGCGGGCGGAGACGAGGTAGCGCGGGGCGTCCATCGGGCGGCGGGCGGGTGGCGGCCGAAGCTCCGTCGGCCGTCCGCCAACATACCGTCACGCCCGTCCGGCCGGCGTGACCGCGCAGCGAAAGCGACGCACGTCCAGACCGCCTCACGGCACCTCCAGCACCGGCGGCGGGATCGCCTCGGGTCGCGCCGTCGCGGACCCGATCACCGCGCCCGTGGCCGTCGCCAGGGCCGTGAACGGGACCGCTGCCGCCGCGACGAACATCCAGGGGCAGAATATGTCGCACCCGCCGTCCTGCGCGTCGTGCACCATTGTGCCGGCGACGGCGACCGCGCTAATCCCGAGGCCGACGAGAAGGCCGCGTTTGGCTCCGCGCCATGCCCCACGCCCGCGCGGTCCAGCGGTGGTAGGCTCGGCCAGACGCTCGGGCCGCTCGCCCAGCCCGGCGTCGTGTGCCAGGCTCAGCACCGGGGCCGAGACGAGGATCCCGGACGTCTCGGGCTGTGCAGCGGTCGAGGGCGCGGTAGCGGAAACGACGATCAGCGTGACGGCGACGTGGACGAGGCGCATCGGGGCGGCGGGTAGGTGTCGCGCCAACCTAACCGGCACCCCGCCACGTCGCCTGATGCATCCATACCAGCCTGACTTACACCGGCGACGTCTCGACGACCTCGGTCCCGGCCGTGCGGTCGCCGAGGCGGCGGCCATGGGCGTCCGTGAACACGAGGATCACCTCGACCAAGCCGATCACTGCGCCGATGCCGCCGCCGACGAGCCCGCCGAGCAGCGCGCCGAGCCCGCCGCCGACGAGCCCGCCGAGGCCCGACAGGACCGAGCCGACCGCGAGCGGCCAGTTGCGGCGGATCGACGTCTCGAGGTCCATCGGCCGCCCGTCAAGGCGCTCGACGCCGAGGCCCATGAGCTGCTTGCCGACCGAGCGGCCGCTGGCGAACTCGAGCGCGAGGCCGTCGCGGCAGAGCGTGTAGCCCGCGCCGACGAGCACGCCGATGCCGCCCATCCGCGACCCGAGCAGGCCGAAGACGGTGGCGATGGCACCGGCGATGAGGCCGTCGAGGATGAGGGCGACGGCGCGCTTGCCGAGCGGCGCTTTGCCCGTAGCGACGGGCGGGTCCATGGTGAGCGGTTCCATCGGCGCAGGGGCTTGTGTCCCCACACTTTACGACGAAATCCACAAACCACAAGGGGGCGCTCAGGCCCGCGCGCGGTTCAGGCACACGGCCCCACTCAGGCCCGCGCCTCGGTGACGCGCGTGCCGGCCCAGCGGTCGCCGAGGCGCGCGCCCTCGCGGTCCACGAGCACCAGCACGCCCTCGACGACCGCGAGCAGGAGCGCGACGTAGAGCAGCGTCTGCCCGAACGGCAGCCCGCGGTGCCCGCCGACGACGTACGTCACGGCCGGGATGCCGAAGGCCGCCGCGACGGTCGCGTTGCGCCGCACGGACGTCTTCCAGCCGATCTCGCCGCCGTCGATGTCGTACGGGCGGACGCCGAGCCAGCGCTTCGCCAGCGACCGCGCGCCCCACTCGGCGTACGGGATCGCGTCGCGGAGGAGCAGGTACGCCGTCCCGACGAGCAGGCCGGCACCGAAGACGCGGCCCTGGACCGGCCCGCCCAACGACGCCGCGAGCGCGGCCGGCGTCAGCGCGATCGTGAGCGCGAGCAGGCCGTCGAGGAACGCCGCGGCGAAGCGGCGCACGCGGACGGTGCGGACGACCGTGCGGACGCGGGCCGTCGCCCCGTGGGCGGTCGTCAGTCGGCTCGTCAGGGCCATGCGGTGCGGCGGGAGGTGGAGCCCGGACGATAGCGCCGCCGCGGGGCCCGGGCCAAGTGAAGCCGGTGCACACGCGGCCCGCGACGGTGCCCGCGCCTGCTAGGCCGCCTCGCTCCGGGCCGCGCGCACGGCGGGGCCAGACGGCTCCGGCTCGGCCGCGGCCGGGTCGAAGCACGTCCGGCAGCGCGGCTCGTAGGCGTCCTTCTCGCCGAGCAGCACGCGCCCGCTGCCGGCGACGATGCGCTGCGAGTGGTTCGCCGGCGCGCCGCAGCGCACGCAGACCGCGTGCAGCTTGGACACGTGCTCCGCGACGGCCATGAGCTGCGGGACGGGCTCGAACGGCCGCCCCAGGAAGTCCTGGTCCAGCCCCGCCACGACGACGCGGCGGCCGTCGCGCGCCATCTGCTCCACGACCGCGACGAGCTCGGCCCCGAAAAACTGCGCCTCGTCGATGCCTACGACGTCCGCCTCGCCGACGAGCAGCAGCATCTGCTCCGGAGCCGTGATGACCGTGGACGGCATCGCCGTCGCGTCGTGCGACACCACGGCGGTGGCGTCGTAGCGGGTGTCTATGGCGGGCTTGAACAGGGCGACGCGCTGCCGCGCGATGGTCGCGCGGCGCAGGCGGCGGATGAGCTCCTCCGTTTTGCCGGAGAACATGCTTCCGACGACGACCTCGATCCAGCCGCGGCGGCGGCCCTGTTCGTCGCGGGTATAGACGTGCGGTTCCATGACCGGAATCTAACGGCGGCGGCGGGCCGCGCTTACGGCTGGGCGCACCTACGGCCAGACGCGCATCGCGCGCTCGGCCATGCCCGCGAGCACGGCCGCGTCGGGGTCCACGCGGGCGCGGACGGCCATCGCGTTGACCATGCCGACGAAGAACGCCGCGAGTGCGGCCGGGTCCTCGCTCTGCGCGAGCTGCC
>JAYWIE010000124.1:0-4336 GCA_043789155.1 Rubricoccaceae bacterium
GTGCGAGGTGAAGCAGGGCTACGGCATGACCGAGACGAGCCCCGTGACGCACTTCGTCGACGCCCGGCGGACCGACGCCGGCGGCGGCGCGTGGACCAAGTTCGGCTCGGTCGGCGGCGTCGTGCCGGGCGTCGAGGCCAAGCTCATCGACCCCGAGACGGGCCGCGAGGACGACGCCCGCGGCGAGCTGCTCGTGCGCGGCCCGAACGTCATGGCCGGCTACTTCCACAACGACGCCGCCACGCGCCGCACCATCGACGACGACGGCTGGCTCCACACCGGCGATGTCGCGACGGTCGACGCCGAGGGCGACTTCGAGATCGTCGACCGCGTCAAGGAGCTCATCAAGTACAACGGCTACCAGGTGCCGCCGGCCGAGCTCGAGGCGCTCCTGCTGAGCCACGACGCCATCGCCGACGCCGCCGTGATCCCCGTCCCGGACGAGGCCGCGGGCGAGATCCCCAAGGCCGTCGTCGTCCTCAAGCCCGGCCAGACGCTGAGCGCGGACGATGTCATGGCCTTCGTCGCCGAGCGCGTCGCCTCGTACAAGAAGGTCCGCCAGGTGGCGTTCGCGGACACGATTCCGAAGTCGGCGTCGGGCAAGATCCTGCGGCGCCTGCTCGTCGAGCAGGACCGCTCGGAGGCGTAGCCGGCATCAGACGCCGTCGTCCGGCTCGGCCGCCTGAGCGCCCGAGACGGCGAACACGGCGACGCCGGCGAGGTCGAGCGCGTAGAGGAGCGCGGCCGTCGTCACGGCGCGCCGATGATGCGGCAGACGGCCGCGACGCGCGCCGCGAGCGGCCCGCCGACGACAGTGTACGGGATGCCGCGCAGGGTGAGGTCGTTGCAGATCGCGCCGTCCATGTAGCGCCGCACGTCGGCGTCGGCGCGGAAGCCGTCGGCGTCGAACGGGATGTCGGGCGCGCAGACGACCGTGTGCGCGTAGCGGGCGCGGCACTCGGCGGCGAGCGCCTGCACGCGGGCCGGGCACGCGCCGTGGAAGAAGAAGGCGTACTGCTGCGTCGTCGTCGCGTTGGTGTCGCAGAAGACGAAGCGGCGGGCGCGGCCGGCCGCGGCGTCCTCGAGGGCGCGGTGCCGCTCGGCGATGAGGACGTAGTCGGCGAGCGGGACGTCGCCGCCGCGCTCCTCCCACAGCGTCCGCCCGTACTCCTCGGCGTAGGGCTCGCCGAGGCGCTCGGCGACGGCCTGCGCGAGTGTGCTCTTGCCCGTGGACTCGGCCCCGAGGAAGACGACGCGCTCGGGGGTGTGGCGGAGCGGCGTCACCGGGCGACGGGCGCAGTCTCCGGCGGCGCGGCGAGCAGCGCGCGCCACTCGGCTACGGCGAGCACGCACAGCACGAGCAGGACCGCGTAGACGGCCGACGTCAGGTACAGCCCTTTCAGCGCGTAGACCGCCACCGCGACGACGTCGACCGCGATCCAGACGGCCCACGAGTCGACCACGCGGCGCACGAGCAGCAGCTGCGCCACGACGCTGCCGCCGAGCACGAACGAGTCCGCGAAGGGGAGCGCGGCATCGGTGTAGGTCGCGAAGGCCTAGCCGGCGGCGGCGCTCGCCGCGGCGATGGCCGCCCCGACGCCGACGCGTGCCGCGGGCGCGAGCGTCGTCACCGGGAGTTCGGTCCCGCCGGCCCCGCCGCGCGTCCACTGCCACCACCCGGCGAGGCACGACGCGAAGAAGAAGCCCTGCAGGACGGTGTCGGCGTAGAGGCGCTCGCCGAAAAAGAGGACGCCGTAGAGCGACACGCCGGCGAGGCCCGTCCACCACGTGTGGACGCTGTTGCGCCGGGCGAGGGCCACCGAGGCGAGGGTGAAGGCGTTGGCGGCGATCTCGAGCGGCGTCATGCGGCGCGTGCGTCAGGCGACGACCGTGAACGAGCGGATGTCGGGCGCGGCCCCGAGCAGGTCGCCGGCGGCGGCGAACGCGGCCTGGACGTGCGGCGTCGTCATGTGGGCGTCGGCGTGGCCCTGCGTGAGCCACTGCTCGACGGTGCGGAAGACGGCCGGGTCGTCCGTGGACTGCGTGAGCGTGTAGCCGAGGCAGCCGTCCTCGGCGCGCGTCGGCTCGACGAGCGAGGCGAGCGCGTCGCGCGTCGCGTCGACAGTGTCGGGCCGGGCGGTGAGCGTGGCGATGACGTAGAGCATGAGACGGGCGGAGTGGTCCGGTTCGACTGCGCCGCGCGCCGCAGGGATCCGGCGCGGGCACCGAGACGGTCGGCGCGCGCGTTGTCCGGCTTCCCCCACCCCCCGCTCCGATGCCCCGTCTGCTCCTGCTCGCCGTCCTGCTGCCGCTCGCCGGCTGTTCGCTGTTCCGCCCCGCCGCGCCTGCCGGCGGGCTGCCTGCCGGTCCGGCGGCCGAGGTCGCGTGGGGCTCGTCGTTCGGGATGTGCCGGGGCTACTGCGTATCGCGCCTCGAGGTGTCGTCGGCCGGCGTCGCGACGCTCACCGAGACGAGCAACCGCGACGACGCGCTGCCGCCGCGCGTGCGCTCGCGCCCGCTCACGCCCGGCGAGATGGACGAGCTCACGCTCGCGCGCGGCCTCTCGGCCGTCGCCACGGCGACGCTCGGCTGCCCGGACTGCGCCGACGGCGGGGCCGAGTACGTCGAGGCCGGCGGGCAGCGCGTGACGTTCGAGTACCGCGGCGACGCGGGCGCGGCGACGCCGCTCGCCGAGGCGCTGCGGCAGATCAACGGCACGTTCCCGCGCGACCCCTCCGGCCGCTGACGCCGGCTGGGCCGCTCACGCGCTGACGCCGGCCGCGGGATCGTGAAGCCCGAGTCAGATCGGGCGCGGACGGTCGCGCGCCGCGCCGGCGCGGTCTACATTCCCGGCCCCGGAGAGGTGTCCGAGTGGTTGAAGGAGCACGCCTGGAAAGCGTGTGTGCGGGCAACCGTACCGAGGGTTCGAATCCCTCTCTCTCCGCTGAGCGCCCCGCACAAAGCCCTGTGCGGGGCGCTCTTGTACTTGTGCGTGCGCCTCGGCGGATGCTAGGTCACGGCTGCGCCTCAGGTCCGGGCTCACCCCGGGCGCGCCGCGTCTTGCTCGGCGCTCGCCGCGGCGATGGCGGCCAGCAGCGCATCGTCCGTGAGCGCCTCGGTCCAGTCCGGCGCGAGGTCGAAGCGGACCGTCTGCGCGGCCCCGGTCGGCGTGCAGACGACCGTGACCGTGTCGTGGCCTTCGGCCGCTACTTCGGCCGCGTCGGTGTTGCCGAGGCCGGCGTAGGCCTGGACGCAGGCCCACACGAGGCCGTCCGAGTCTGTCACGTCACGCTGTGTCATCAGAGGTGGGAAAGGGGAGCCGGCCGAACGACGCGCGCCGGCGTCGCGGTTCCTCACATCCCGAGGCGCGCGGCGAGGTCTGAGACGGGCGTGCCGTGCGGGGCGTCGGCGTCGAAGACGGGCGCGGCGTCGGCCCCGAGCAGCGTCAGGCGGCCGTCCGCGACGCGCAGCGCCGTGCCCTCGGGCAGGCCCACGACGGGCACGCCGGGGTTGGCCGCGACGAACTCGGCGAGGCGCTCCCGCCGCGTCTCGCCGCGGTGGCCCGGCGGGTGCGCGTCGGTGAAGTGCGGGTTGATCTGGAACGGGACGAGCCCGAGCGCGCCGAAGCCCTGCGGCTCCACGACGGGCATGTCGTTGGTCGTCCGGATCGTCGGCCCGGCGACGCCCGCCCCGGCGCTCCACCCGACGTACGGCATGCCTGCCGCGACGCGCGCGCGGACCGCCGCGACGAGCCCGGCCTCCTGCATCGCCCGCAGCAGCGCGAACGTGTTGCCGCCGCCGACGAGCAGCGCCTCGGCGCTGTCTACCGCGCCCGAGCGGCTCGGGGCCGTGTGGACCGATACCACCTCGACGCCGAGCGGGGCCAGCGCTGCGGCGATGCGGGCCGTGTAGACGTCGTACGAGACCGTGACCGCGGCGTACGGGACGAACACGGCGCGGCGGGCGTCGCCGAGCGCGTCGGCGATCCAGTCGAGCGCGTGCGTGAGGGTGGCCCCGTCGGGGCCGGTCGAGTTGCTGAGCAGGAGCGTCGGCATCGGGGCGGAGGTGCGGGCCGGCAAGATCGGACCGGATGCAGGGCGAACGCATTTTCAAACGTCGCCGCTCGGCCCCGCCCAGACGTCCCCTGTCGGACGCGCGCCGGCGCTCCGCCAGATCTGCACGGCCTGCGTGCGGCCGACCCGCGAGCCTCGGCCGGCCGACTGACGCGAGACGCCGAGCCCGAGCGTCGTCGTGAGTCCCGCCGCGGGTGACGGACGCCCCGCCGGCCGACCGCTGTCTGCGCCTGGGGCCAGGAGAAATCGGCGACGCATGGGCC
>JAYWIE010000125.1:0-4316 GCA_043789155.1 Rubricoccaceae bacterium
GTAGGCCGAGACCCAGACGGTCCCGTCGGGCCCGGCCGCGAGGCGCGTCGCGCGCGCGACGCCGGCGTCGGCGGGGAACGGGACGCGCGTCCACCGCGACGTCCGGGCGGTCGCCGAGGCGCGCCGCCAGAGCGCCGACGGGTCGCCGGTGGCCCAGAGCGCGCCGGCCCGGTCCGTGGCGAGCCCGCGCACGGCGACGCCGCTCAGCGCGGCCGGCACGTCGGGCGCGGCGACGCGCCGGCCCGCAGCGTCGACGCGGAAGAGGCCGCCGTCGAAGGTCCCGACCCACGTCTCGCCCGGCCCGGCACCGGCGAACGCGGCGACGTCGGACGTCGGGAAGCCGGCCTCAGGCGTCATCCGGACGAGCTCGAACGGCGTCCGGCGCAGCCGGTTGAGACCGCCGGCCCACGTCCCGACCCAGACCACGCCGCCGCGGTCGGCGTAGAGCGAGCGCGCCTCGTCAGTGCTGAGCGAGTGGGCGTCGCCGGCGTCCGAGCGGTAGGCGACGAACCGCGCCGGGCCGGGTCGGCGGCCGGGGGCCGGGGCGTCGAGGCGGCAGACGCCGCCGCCGCGCGTCGCGACCCACAGCGTGCCCGCGCGGTCCCGGAGGACGTCGTGGACGGTGTCGCCGCAGAGCGAGCCGGCGTCGGCCGCGTCGTGGCGCAGGCGCGTCACGGCCCCGGTCCGCGTGTCGACGCGGGCGAGCCCGCCGCCGTCCGTGCCGGCCCAGACGGCCCCGTCGCGGTCCACCCAGACCGCCATCGCGGCCGCGCCGCCGAGCGCCTCGGTGCCGATGAACAGGCGGACGACGCCGCGCGCCGGGTCCAGGCGGAACAGGCCGGCCGACGTGGCGGCCCAGAGATCGCCGTTGGGCGCTTCGCGGAGGTCGCGGACGTAGACGCCGTCCTGCGCGCCGGGGACGCGCTGCGTGCCGGCCGCGCGCCGCATCGCCGGCCCGAGGTGGCGCATCCGGCCCGACGCGGCGACACCGTCGACGCCGTCGGCGGTGCCGGCCCAGAGCCGCCCGCGGCGGTCCACGAGGAGGGCCTCGACGCGGTCGTCGGCGAGCGACGCCGGCGCGGCCGGGTCGTGGCGGAAGCGCGTCGCGCGGCCGGTGGCGCGGTCGAGGCGGTTGAGGCCGCCGCCGTAGGTCCCGACCCAGACCGCGCCGTCGCGGGTCTCGGCGAGCGCGGCCGCGAACGAGCTCGAGAGCGTCGTCTTGTCGTCGGGGTCGTGGCGGACGTGCGTGAACGCGTAGCCGTCGTAGCGGTCCAGCCCGACCTCGGTCCCGACCCAGAGGAAGCCCGCGCGGTCCTGGAGGATCGCCGGGACGGTGTTCATCGAGAGCCCGTCGGCCGTCCCGAGGCGGTCGAACTGCACGCCGAGCGCGGCCGGCTGCGCGAGCGCCGGCGTCGCCAGGGCGAGCAGGAGGAGCAGCCAGAAGCGCATCGGGCCTAACGGTTTGGCGCGTTCAAGATAGCGGGGCACGTGCCCTGACGGTCAGCCGCGGTCCGGCCGCCGCAGGCCACGAGAGCGCCCCGATTCTTGCCGCGCCTTTCGCGGGAGCGTCACGAAACCGGGCCTAGCCTCGGCGTTGGTTCCGGCTCACACGTCTCGCTCACACGTCTCGCTCACATGACCGTCCTGGTCGACTACGGCATCGGCAACCTGCGCTCACTCGAGCGCGCCTTCGGGCGTGCGGGCGTCCCGGTGCTCCGCTCCGGGAGCGTCGCGGACGCCCGCGCGGCCGAGCGCCTCGTGCTGCCCGGCGTCGGCGCGTTCGGCGCGTGCGCGAGCGCCCTCGCCGCGACCGGCCTCGGCGACGTCGTGCGCGAGCGCGTCGCGGCCGGGGTGCCGCTGCTCGGCGTGTGCGTCGGGATGCAGCTGCTGTTCGAGGGCTCGGACGAGGGCGGCGGCGCGGGCCTCGGCCTGCTGCCGGGCCGCGTCGTCCGCTTCTCGGCCGAGAGGCCCGGCCCGGACGGCCGCCCGCTCAAGGTCCCGCACATGGGCTGGAACGCGCTCCGCGCGCACCGCCCGCACGCGACCCTCGACGGCCTCGGGCCCGACCCGTACGTCTACTTTGTGCACTCGTACCACGCCGCGCCGTCGGACCCGGCCTGCGTCGTCGCGGACGCCGACTATGGCGGGCCCGTCCCGGCCGTCGTCGCCCACGGCCACGTGGTCGGCGTCCAGTTCCACCCCGAGAAGAGCGGCCCCGTCGGCCTCGCGCTGCTGGGCGGGTGGATGCGGGGAGGTTGAGAGGTTGAGGGTTGAGGAGGCTGAAAATGCGCCATCCACCTCCCGACTCGTCACCCCTCTCAACCTCTCAACCCTGAAACCTCTCACCCCTCCTATGCTCGTCATCCCCGCCATCGACCTCCGCGGCGGCCGCTGCGTCCGCCTGCGGCAGGGCCGCTACGAGGACGAGACCGTCTACTTCGACGACCCCGTGCGCATGGCGAAGCTGTGGCGCGTGATGAACGCGAAGGTGCTGCACCTCGTGGACCTCGACGCCGCGCGGACGGCCTCGGCCGACGCCCCGGCCGACAACCGCGGCGTCGTGGCGCGCGTCACGGCCGGCCTCGACATCCCGGTCCAGGTCGGCGGCGGCATCCGGACGCTCGCCGACATCGAGGCGATGCTCGCCCTCGGCGTCTACCGCGTCGTGCTCGGGACGGTCGCGGCGCGCGAGCCGGACCTCGTGAGCGAGGCCGTCGCCCGGTTCGGCTGCTCGCGCATCGTCGTCGGGATCGACGCCAGGGACGGCGAGGCCCGCACGGAGGGCTGGGAGGCCGGCTCCGGCCTCGACGCCGTCGAGCTCGCGCTCGACATGGAGGCCCGCGGCGTCCGCCGCGTCGTCTACACCGACATCGCCCGCGACGGCACGCTCGAGGGGCCCAACATCCAGGCTTACCGCGACATGGCCGGCCGCCTCACGCGCGCCCGCGTCACGGCCTCGGGCGGCGTCGGTGGCTACCGCGACCTGCTCGCGCTCCAGGCGATCGAGCCGCTCGGCGTGGACTCGGTCATCGTCGGCCGCGCGCTCTACGAAAACGCCTTCCCCTGCCAGCAGTTCTGGTGCTGGCACAAGAAGGACGAGGTCGACCTCGACCGCTTCTCGACCGCGAGCCTCGCTCCGCGGGGATGAGGGATAGGCCATCGGGGATGAGCAGAGCGCCTTCCCACGACGTGCCTCGCATCCCGCATCCCGCATCCCGCATCCCGTTGCTCACCAAACGCATCGTGCCCTGCCTCGACGTCCACGACGGCCGCGTCGTCAAGGGCGTGCAGTTCGTGGGCCTCCGCGACGCCGGGGACCCGGTCGAGCAGGCGCGCTTCTACGACGCCTCGGGCGCGGACGAGCTCGTCTTCCTCGACATCTCGGCCACGACCGAGGCGCGGCAGACCATGCGCGACGTCGTCCGCCGGACGGCCGACGAGCTGGGCATCCCGCTGACCGTCGGCGGCGGCGTCCGCACGGCCGGCGACGCCGGGGCCATGCTCGACGCCGGGGCCGACAAGGTCGGCGTCAACTCGGCCGCGCTCGCCCGGCCCGGCCTCCTCGCGGACATCGCCGGGCGCTACGGCGCGCAGTGCGCCGTGCTCGCCGTCGACGCGCGCCGCACGGGCCGGACGGCCTCGGGCTGGGAGGTCTTCTCGCACGGCGGCCGCACGGCGACCGGCCGCTGCGCCGTCGCGTGGGCGGCCGAGGGCGAGGCGCGCGGAGCCGGCGAGCTGCTCGCGACGAGCATGGACCGCGACGGCACGCGCGACGGCTACGACCTCGAGCTGCTGCTCGCGCTCGACAGCGTGCTCGGCATCCCGGTCGTCGCCTCGGGCGGGGCCGGCACCGCGGAGCACCTCCGCGCCGGGCTCGTTGAGGGCCGGGCCTCGGCCGCGCTTGCGGCCTCGATGTTCCACTTCCGCGAGACGACCGTCCGCGCCGTCAAGGCGACCCTCGCGGAGCACGGCGTCGCCGTCCGCCCCGAGCCCGTGCTCCCGGGCGTGCTCCGCGGCGTGCTCCGCGGTGTGCTCCCGGCCGTGCTCCCGTGACCGACCCGCGCGCCATCGGCCGCCGCATGCTCCGCGTCGGCCTCGGCGTCGTCGCCGCGTTCGTCGCCGTCGTCGGCGGGTGGCTCGTGTGGGCGGCCGCGACCAACCCGGACGTCCGCCTGAAGCGCCCGAAGTGGGTCGCGGGAGCCTTCGACCACACCTTCTGGGTCCCCGTGCTCGTTGTGACCGTCGGCGGGGCGGCCCTTGTCGGCATCGTGCTGTGGACGGCCCTGCGGCGGCTCCGGGCGGGCGAAGACCTCTAC